>JAIVHR010000311.1 GCA_020200935.1 Sphingomonadales bacterium | reverse complement strand
AGCGTATGGACGAAACGCGTCGCCTGCTCGGCGCCGGGCCGGTAGCGCGCATTCATCCGTCGCGCCTGGAAATCGAGGCAGTTGGAGACGCTGCTGATCTCGCGATAGCAATCCTGCCCGGGCAACCAGACTTCGAGGTCATAGGTCTTGGCCGCCCCGAAGCCGGTATCCCCGGCGCTGAGCAGCACTTTCCGATAGGCGAGATCGAGCCTGTCGAGGACCGTCTCGGCATGGGCGGTCATCCGCTCATGCTCGTCGCGGCTTGCCTCGGGCGTGGTGATCGATACCAGCTCGACCTTGTAGAATTGATGCTGGCGGATCATGCCGCGCGTATCCTTGCCCGCCGCGCCGGCCTCCGAACGGAAGCACGGCGTCAGCGCGGTGACCCGGATCGGCAGGTCTTCGGCGGCGAGGATCCGTTCGCGGACGAGATTGGTCAGCGATATCTCGGCGGTCGGGATCAGCCAGCGGCCGTCGGTAGTGGAGAAGGAATCGTCGGCGAATTTCGGCAGCTGGCCGGTGCCGAACATCGCCTCCTCGCGCACCAGCAGCGGCGGCGAGACTTCGGTATAGCCGTGCTCGCGCGTCTGGATGTCGAGCATGAACTGGCCGAGCGCGCGATGGAGCAATGCGATCTGGCCGCGCATCACGGCGAAGCGCGCGCCCGAAATCGCCGCCGCCGTCTCGAAATCGAGCCCGAAAGGGCCGCCGATCTCGTCATGCTGGCGCGGCTCGAAGGCGAAACTCGGCTTCTCGCCGGTTTCCGCCAGCAGCGCGTTCGCGCTTTCGTCGGCGCCGTCGGGCACCTCGTCGAGCAGGATATTCGGCAGCGAAGCGAGCGTGCCGGTCAGCTCGGCGTCGAGCGCGCGTTCGCGCTCCTCGAGCTCGGGAAGCCGTTGCTTGATCTCGCCGACTTCGGCCATCAGCGCCTCGGCCTTCTCCTCGTCGCCCGCGCCCTTGGCGGCGCCGATCGCTTTCGAGGCTTCGTTGCGGCGCGCCTGCAATTCCTGCATTTCGGTCTTGATCGCGCGATGTTCCCGGTCGAGCGCGAGCAGCTTTTCGGCCTGCGGATCGAGCCCCCGGCGGGCCATGGCCGCGTCGAACGCTTCGGGGTCGTCCCGCAAGTTCCTGAGATCGTGCATCGCCCGGCTATGGCTTTCGCCTCCAGCCGGCGCAACCCTCAAACGCCGTCGGACGTTGTCTGGTATGAACGGAAGGAGTTTTTTCGATGAAGATGCCCAACGGGACATTCGTGGTGGTCGCCGACGGCCGCAAGATGCTGTTCTTCAGGAACGAGGGCGACGAGGACTATCCGCAGCTCGAACTCGACAACAAGCGCCAGCAGGAAAATCCGCCGAACCGGGAATTGAAGGCGAACGAGGCCGGGCGCAGCTTTTCGAGCGGCTCCCACGCGCGCAGCAAGATGGAGGATACCGACTTCCACCAGCTCGAGGAGGACCGCTTCGCGGCCGAGACCGCCGACCTGCTCTACAAGCGCGCGCATAGGAACGATTTCGAGAAGCTGCTGGTCATCGCCCCGCCGCGCACGCTCGGCGAATTGCGCAAGCATTATCACAAGGAGGTCGAGGATCGGCTGATCGGCGAGATCGACAAGGATCTGACCGGTCACACCATCGCCGAGATCGAGAAGATCGTCCAGGCGAGCGGCTGAGCGCGGGCCTTCAATGCGGGAACGGCGCGGTCTTTGGCGGGGCCGCGCCGTTTCCTTATCGCGCCACGCGAATGTGCGCGAAGCTACTT
>JAIVHR010000019.1 GCA_020200935.1 Sphingomonadales bacterium | reverse complement strand
GCTATGCCGGATGGTCGCCGGGCCAGCTCGACGAGGAGATGACGCGCCACGGCTGGTTCACAGCCGAGGGCGACGCCGCGATCCTCTTCGAGACGGAAACGGCCGATCGATGGACCGCCGGCTACCAGAAAGCCGGCATCGACCCGACCCTGCTCGCGCCCGATGCCGGGCATGCTTAGGCTTGTAGGTATTCAATAAACCACCCGTCACCCCAGCGAAGGCTGGGGTCCATCCCAGTTATCGTATCGCAAACTGTCGAGCCGGGATAGATTCCAGCCTTCGCTGGAATGACGAATACAGAAAAAACCGCACCTTAACTCAAATACCCCAGATTCTCGAGCTTGAGCAGCACCTGCTGGGCGGCCTGGTCGATCGTGATCTCGGTCGTGTCGATCCGCATTTCGGGGTTTTCGGGGTCCTCATAGGGGTCCGAGATGCCGGTGAATTCCTTGATCACCCCGGCCCGGGCCTTGGCATACAGCCCCTTGCGGTCGCGCGCCTCGCAGACTTCGAGCGGGGTCGAGACGTGGATCTCGATGAAGCCGCCGAGCCCCTCGATCATCTCGCGCACCTTGCGGCGGCTGCCCTTGTAGGGGGCGATCGGCGCGCAGATGGCGATGCCGCCATTCTTGGTGATCTCGCTGGCGACGAAGCCGATCCGCTCGATATTGAGGTTGCGGTGCTCCTTCGAAAAGCCGAGCTCGCTCGACAGATTCTTTCGGACGAGATCGCCGTCGAGCAAGGTCACGCGCCGCCCGCCCATCTCCATCATCTTGGTCATCACGGCGTTGGCGATGGTCGATTTGCCCGAGCCCGACAGCCCGGTGAAGAACAGGGTGAAGCCTTGCTGGCTCAGCGGCGGATGACGCTCGCGCAGCACATCGATCACTTCGGGGAAGGAGAACCAGTCGGGGATTTCGAGGCCGAATTTGAGCCGGCGCCGGAGCTCGGTCCCCGAAATGGTCAGCTGGGTTTCCCCGGGCTCGACCTCGTCGACAGGCGCATATTGAGCGCGATCCTGGACATAGACCATCATCTGAAAGGGGACGAGCGAGATATCGATTTCCTTTTCGTACTCGCGGAACAGCGTTTGCGCGTCATAGGCGCCGTAGAAATCCTCTCCCTTCGAATCCTTGCCGGGGCCGGCATGGTCGCGGCCGATGATGAAGTGCGTGCAGCCGAAATTCTTGCGGATGATGCCGTGCCAGACCGCCTCGCGCGGCCCGGCCATCCGCATCGCCAGCGGCAGCAGGCTGAGCGCGGAGGTTTGTTCGGGATAATGCGAGAGCAGCTTCTCGTAGCAGCGGACGCGGGTGAAATAGTCGATGTCGCCGGGCTTGGTCTGGCCGACGACGGGATGGATGAGGAGGTTGGCCTCGGCTTCGCGCGCGGCGCGGAAGGTCAGCTCCTGGTGGGCGCGGTGGAGCGGGTTGCGGGTCTGGAAGGCGACGACCTTGCGCCAGCTCCATTTGGCGAACAGGTCGCGCAGCTCCTGCGGCGAATGGCGGTTGTGGGTGAAATCGAAATGGATCGGCGGCTGGACGCCGCGCAGGCTGCCGCCGAGATAGACCGGGCCCGAATGGTTGAGCAGCCGGTCGACCTCGGGATGGAGATCGTCGGTGGTGCCGAGTACGCCGGCCGCCTCGGCGCGTTTGTCCGGCGTGTATTTGTCGCTGACGGCCATGGTGGCGATCAGCACGCCCTCGCGGTCGCGCAGCGCAATCGTGTCGCCCTCGCCGATGGCGTCGGCGAATTCCTGCGTCACGTCGAGCGTCACCGGGATCGGCCAGAGCAGTCCGTCGGCGAGCCGCATGCCGCCGACCACGCTCTCATAGTCGGCTTGCCCGAGAAAGCCCTCGAGCGGCGAGAAGCCGCCATTGAGGATCAGCTCGATATCGCAGATCTGCCGCGCGGTGAGATCCCAGGACGGCATCTCGCGCGAAAGCTGCTTCTCCTCCGCCGCGGCCTCGGCGCCCAGATACAGATTCTTGAGTTCGCCCCCATGCGGCTCCTTGAGCGCTCCCATGGCATTCCCCTGTTGTTTCTTTGTTGGTTGGTGCGATCAGCACGGAAGGACGGAAAGCGCAAGGTTTAGAGCGAATACAAGCCCGCTTTCGGCGAGGGTTGGAACCGTCATTCCGGCGGAAGCCGGAATCTCCGGAAATCATGCACAAACGTTGTGCCAAGCGGCCTGAGATCCCGGCTTTCGCCGGGATGACGGGAGGCATATAAAGATATCTTTATATCCGTCTTGCAATCCCCGTCCCGAGCCGTTAAATCACACTCGAACCGGCCGCCCGGCATCCGTGCGGCCTTTCTTTTTTGAACTCACCGAGCGACCCAACAGGAGCCCCGCATGGCCACCGACACTCTCGAAGCCGCCAAGGACACGACCAAGGATTATATTGTCGCCGATATCGGCCTCGCCGATTATGGCCGGCGCGAGCTCGACATCGCCGAGACCGAGATGCCCGGCCTGATGTCGACGCGTGAGGAATATGGGGAGACGCAGCCGCTCAAGGGTGCGCGGATCGCGGGCTGCCTGCACATGACGATCCAGACGGCGGCGCTGATCGAGACGCTGACCGCGCTCGGCGCCGAGGTGCGCTGGGCCTCGTGCAACATCTATTCGACGCAGGACCATGCCGCCGCCGTCATCGCCGATAGCGGCGTTCCCGTCTTCGCAAAGAAGGGCGAGACGCTCGAGGAATATTGGGAATATGTCGACCATATCTTCCAGTGGGACGAGGAGCCCTGCAACATGATCCTCGACGATGGCGGCGACGCGACGATGTACATCATCTGGGGCGCGCGCATCGAGGAGGGCGAGGAAATGCCCGCGCCCACAAACGAGGAAGAAGAGGCGATGCAGCGGGTGCTCAAACAGCGGCTGAAGGACAGCCCCGGCTTCTTCACCCGGGTACGCGACAGCCTCAAGGGCGTGTCGGAAGAGACCACCACCGGCGTTCTGCGGCTCTACGACCTCGCCAGGAAGGGCAAGCTTCCCTTCCCGGCGATCAACGTCAACGACAGCGTCACCAAGTCGAAATTCGACAACAAATACGGCTGCAAGGAATCGCTGGTCGACGGCATCCGCCGCGCGACCGACGTGATGATGGCCGGCAAGACCGCCTGCGTCGCCGGCTATGGCGATGTCGGCAAGGGTTCGGCGGCGTCATTGCGGGGGGCAGGGGCCCGCGTCATGGTCACCGAGATCGATCCGATCTGCGCTCTGCAGGCGGCGATGGACGGCTTCGAGGTCGTGACGATGGAAGAGGCCGCCCCGCGCGCCGACATCTTCGTCACCGCGACCGGCAACAAGGACGTCCTCACCATCGAACATATGCGCGCGATGAAGGACATGGCGATCGTCGGCAATATCGGCCATTTCGACAATGAGATCCAGGTCGGCGGGCTCAAGAACCTCGAGCACGTCGAGGTCAAGCCGCAGGTCGACATGTATACCTTCCCCGACGGCAAGCGCATCCTGCTGCTGAGCCAGGGCCGGCTGCTCAATCTCGGCAACGGTACCGGCCATCCGAGCTTCGTCATGTCGGCGAGCTTCACCAATCAGGTGCTCGCCCAGATCGAATTGTTCACCAACGAGGGCAAATACGAGAATCAGGTCTATGTGCTGCCCAAGCATCTCGACGAGAAGGTCGCCCAGCTCCATCTCGACAAGCTCGGCGTGAACCTCACCGAGCTTTCCGATGCGCAGGCGGATTATATCGGCGTCGAGAAGCACGGGCCGTTCAAGACCGATCAGTATCGGTATTAGGCGGTATCGATCGCGGTTTCAGGCGGCCCGGGGTTCTAGCGATCCCGGGCCGCCTTTGTTTTCGGTCCGAGCTGAATGATCACCGTTCGTCCTGAGCTTGTCGAAGGGCGAGCCGCAAGCGACACCGCCTGCTGCACGCCCTTCGACTGCCGCCTTCGGCGGCGCTCAGGACGAACGGAGGAGAGAGTGGCCGCCGGACAGAGGACGCTCGCTCCATCTTCCGATGAAGCGGTATCCCGCATCGACGAGCCGCTGGAGTGCCTCTTGTTATAATGCAACATCACCTTTAGCTACCACCGCATGATCCAGCACCGCATCGCCTCCACCGCCCTGTTCCTTGCCGGAACCTGCCTTTCCGCCCCGCTCGCCGCGCAGGAGCGCGGAGCGGAACGCGATACGCTCCACGAGGAATCGAGCGCCCAGATCGTCGTCACGGGCCGCAGCATCGACGATCTCGACATCCTCGCCGGTACCTCGGTGCTCGACGATGCCAAGATCGCCCAGCATATGCGGCCCCAACTCGGTGACATGCTGACCGAGCTGCCCGGCGTTTCGGCTACCAGCTTCACGCCGGGCGCCTCGCGGCCCGTGTTGCGCGGCTTTCAGGGGGAGCGCATCCGCGTGCTGACCGACGGCATCGGCGCGATCGACGCCTCGAACACCTCGGCCGACCATGCGGTGACCATCGATCCGCTGACCGCCTATCGCATCGAGGTGCTGCGCGGGCCCGCGGCGTTGCTCTACGGCAGCCAGGCGATCGGCGGGGCGGTCAACGTCTATGATCGGCGCATCCCGCGCGAGGTGCCCGACGAGGCGATCCATATCGAAGGGCTCGCCAATTACGCGTCGGCGGCGGACGAGCGCAGCCTCGGCCTCGGCGTCGATATTCCGGTAACCGACCGTCTGGTGGTCCATTTCGACGGCAGCTACCGCAATACCGACGATCTCGAAGTGCCGGGCTTCATCCTCGCGCCGTCGCTGCGCGCCGAGACGCTCCACATGGCCGAGGAGGAACTCGAGGAAGGTCACACGGAGGAAGCCGAGGAACTTCTCGAGCTGGCCAACCAGCGCGGCTTCGTTCCCAACACCCAGACCGAGACCTACACGCTCGGCACCGGCTTCGCCTTCATCGACGAATGGGGAAGCCTCGGCGCTTCCTTCAGCTATTACAACACCGATTACGGCATCCCCGCCCGCCCCGGCGCCGGCCACGCCCATGGCGAGGAAGAGGAAGATCATGACGAGGACCACGGCGAAGAGGATCATGACGACGATCACGGCGAGGAAGGGGACGAGCACGGCGAAGGCCCGGTAACGATAGGACTCGCGCAATATCGCGCCGATATCCGCGGCAGCCTCAATATCGCCAGCGGCTTTTTCCGGTCGATCGATCTGCGGCTCGGCTATTCGGATTACGCCCATACCGAGTTCGAGGGCGACGAGGTCGGCACGGTGTTCGAGGTCGAGGGGCTCGAAGCGCGCGTCGAGGCGCATCAGCGCTACAGCGACGGCTGGAGCGGCACGATCGGCGGCCAGCTCTATGTCCGCGACTTCGACGCCGTCGGCGCCGAGGCGTTCGTGCCGAAGAACGCGACCGAGCAGGTCGGAATGTTCGTACTCGAGGAATATGAGGCGGGGCCGCTCGGGCTCGAATTCGCCGGACGCTACGAACATACCAACGTCGAAGCCGGGTCGATCGGGTTGAGCCGCAGCTTCGACGCGCTATCCGCCGCCTTGGGCGCGCGTTACGAGATCGCCGACGGGATTACCTTCGGCACCAACCTGTCGCGCGCCGAACGCGCGCCCTCGGCCGAGGAGCTGTTCGCCAACGGCCCGCATATAGCCACCCAGTCCTTCGAGATCGGCAACCCGAATTTCTCGACCGAGAGCAGCATCGGGCTCGAAAGCTACATTCGCGGTACCACCGGCGGAATAACCTTTTCGCTGGCCGGCTTTGTCAGCTGGTTCGACGATTTCATCTACGATTTCGATACCGGGGCGGAAATGGACGGACTGCCGGTGTTCCAATATGCCCAGCGCGATGCGACCTGGTGGGGATTCGAGGCCGAGGCCTCGGCGCGCATCGCCGAAGCCGGCGCCTTCCGCTTCAACGCCGATCTGGTCGCCGATTATGTCCGCGCGACGATCGACGGCGCCGGCCCCGCGCCGCGCATCCCGCCCTTCCGGCTGCTCGCGGGCCTCGAGGCCCAGTCGAACAATTTCGACGCACGGATCGAGGGCGAATATGTCGCCGAGCAGGATCGCGTGGCGAGCTTCGAGACGCCGACCGACGATTTCGTGCTGGTCAACGCCTCGGTCGCCTGGCGTCCCTTCGGGCGTGAGACGCCGACCGCCTTGTTCGCTTCGGTCAACAACATCTTCGACGTCACCGCCCGGCGCCACGCCTCCTTCACCAAGGACTTCGTGCCGATGGCGGGCCGCGACCTCCGCATCGGCGCGCGCTTCAGCTTTTGACGACCCTTCTCCCGTCGGGAGAAGGCAACGAAGCCGTGATGAGCCCGAGCGCAGCGAAGGGCGAATTTAGGCGAAGTCGGATGAGGGGTTCCGCTCTTGCCGATGGGGCGGATCCCCTCACCCAACCCTCTCCCCATGGGAGAGGGCTTGCAGCGCCGTTATATGGGTATCCTTTTACCGGCGCGAAATTAGGGCCTTCGCCGAACCGGGGTACACTTCCGCCCCGGCATCAAGCCCGCTAGAAGCGCCCCATGTCCGGGGGTCGCCGCATTTCATGATAACCGTCTCGCCGATCACCGCTTTTGCCGTCGGCGCGGTGCTGGCCGTCTGGCTGGTGGTCGCCGTCTGGATGACGGTGGCGTCGCTGCGGCGCAAATCCGGCGGCGAACGGGCGGCCGAGGCCGCGCGCCGGGCCGGTACATTGCTGGCGAGCGCGCCGGCCGTCTTCATGGCCGTCGATGCGCGCGACCGGGTGACCGCCGGGCCCCATCTCGCCGACCGGCTAGGACTCGATATGCCGCCGCGGCGGCTCGCCGACCTCGAGACCGCGCTAGGCGAGAAGCATTATGCTGCCTTCGCCGAGCAGGTCGATGCGGCGCGCCAGCGAGATCGCCGGGCTGCACAGCCGCGCCCACCGCGCCGAACAGGCGCTCGAAACGCTGTCGGCGCTGATCGAGGCGGCGCCCTTCCCGATGTGGCACCGCGCTCCCGATCTCCGGCTGACCCTCGTCAATGCCGCGTACGTCCGCGCCGTCGAGGCCGAAAATGCCGCCGAGGTCGTCGCCCGCGGGCTCGAGCTCGTCGACCTCACCGGCAAGGATAGCCCGCAAGCCGCCGCCGCGCGCGCCCGCGAACAGGAGGAACCGACCAGCCGCATCGTTCCCGCCACGATGGCCGGCGAACGGCGGCGCGTGCGGATCGCCGATGTGCCGCTCGGGTCCGCCGGGGTCGCCGGCTTTGCCGTCGATGTCGAGGAGCTCGAACAGGCGCGCGCCGAACTCGCCCGCTTCGCCCGCGCCCAGCGCGAGATGCTCGATCTCCTCTCCTCGGGCGTCGCCCAGTTCGGGCCCGATCGCGACCTCGTCTTCTACAATCAGCCGTTCCAGCGGATCTTCGAGATGAAGCCCGAATGGCTGGCCGACCATCCCGAATTCGATCGCGTGCTCGATCGGATGCGCGAGGCCGAAAGGTTGCCGGCGAGCCGCGATTTTCCCGAATGGAAGGCCGAGCGGCGCGAATGGTTCCGCTCGGGCGATGAGCCGGTCGAGGAGAACTGGCTGCTCTCGGGCGGCACCCATCTGCGCGTTGTCGCCCAGCCGCTGCCCAATGGCGGGTTGCTGCTGATCTTCGAGGACCGCACCGAGCAGGTCCAGCTGGCCAGCGCGCGCGACACATTGCTGCGCGTCCGCACCGCGACCTTCGACAATCTTGTCGAGGGGATCGCGGTATTCGCCGGCGACGGGCGGCTGCATCTTTGGAACCGGCGCTTCAGGGAGATCTGGGAGCTCGAGGAAACGCTGCTGACCGAGCATCCGCGGATCGACGCGTTGCTCGACGGGCTCGCCGGCCAGTTCGAGCAGCGCCCGCGCGCCGATGCGATTCAGGAAGCGGTGCGCGTGGCGACCGGCGACCGGCAGGCCCGGAGCGGTCATTTCGCATTGCGCGACGGGCGGCATTTCGACTTTGCCGCGGTGCCGCTCCCCGACGGCAACGCGCTGTTCACTTTGCTCGACGTCACCGACAGCCAGCGCATCCAGTCGGCGCTGCGCGAGCGCAACGAGGCGCTCGAAGCCGCCGACCGGCTCAAGACCGATTTCGTCTCCAATATGAGCTACGAGCTGCGTACCCCGCTGACCTCGATCGCCGGTTTCGCCGAGATGCTGGCTGGCGGCTATGCCGGCGAACTGCCCGAGGCGGCCGGCGACTATGTCGGCTCGATCCTCGAATCGGTCGGCAAGCTGAGGACCCAGATCGACGAGATACTCGATCTCGCCCAAAGCGAGGCAGGCGGCTTGCCGCTGGCGCAGGATGAGGTCGACCTCAAGCGGCTCTGCGAGGAGGCCGCCACCGAAGCTCGGGCGGCCGCCGGGCGGCGCGGCCATGAACTCGCCACCGAGATCGACTGGTCGGTCGGCAGCGTCACCGGCGATGCGATCCGGCTGCGCCAGGCGATCGACCATCTGCTGCGCAATGCGATCCAGTATACGCCCGAGGGGGGACGCGTGTTGCTCCATGCCGAGGGCGATGCCGGCGAGGCG
>JAIVHR010000310.1 GCA_020200935.1 Sphingomonadales bacterium | reverse complement strand
GATCGACTGGCCGGCCTTGCCGCACACCCCGATCCCCTCGTCGAGCGCGAGATCGTTGCCGATCGCCGCTACTTTGGTCAGCACGCTCGGCCCGTCGCCGATCAGGGTCGCGCCCTTGATCGGCGCGCCGAACTTGCCCTTTTTCACGCGATAGGCCTCGGTGCAGCTGAAGACGAACTTGCCGCTGGTGATGTCGACCTGCCCGCCGCCGAAGCTCTTGGCGTAGATGCCGTCCTCGACGCGGCTCAATATCTCTTCGGGATCGTCCTCGCCCGAGCGCATAAAGGTGTTGGTCATCCGCGGCATCGGGGCATGGGCGTAGCTTTCGCGGCGGCCGTTGCCGGTCGGCCTGGCGCCCATCAGCCGGGCGTTCAATCGGTCCTGCATATAGCCCTTCAGGATGCCGTCCTCGATCAGCACCGTCTCGCCGGTCGGCGTGCCCTCATCGTCGATCGAGAGCGAGCCGCGGCGCTCTCCGATCGAGCCGTCATCGACGACGGTGACGCCGGGCGAGGCGACCCTTTCGCCGATCCGTCCGGAAAAGGCCGAGCTGCCCTTGCGATTGAAATCGCCCTCGAGGCCATGTCCTATGGCTTCATGCAGCAGCACGCCGGGCCAGCCCGGGCCGAGCACCACCTGCATCTCGCCGGCCGGCGCCGGCTCGGAGCGGAGATTGACGAGCGCTTGGGCCAGCGCCTCGTCGATCGCCCGGTTCCATTCGGCCGGCTCGAACAGCCGATTATAGAGATAGCGGCCGCCCATCCCGAAAAAACCGGTCTCGCGCCGGCCGTTTTCCTCGGCGACGAGCTGGACGTTGAGCCGCACCAGCGGGCGGATATCGGTCGCGACATAGCCGTCGGGACGGACGATCTCGACGACGCTCCAGCTGCCCGACAGCATCGTCGTCGCCTGGACGATCCTTGGATCGCGGGCGCGCGCCGCGGCGTCGATCTGCTCGCAGAGCGCGACCTTCTTGGCGAAGGGAATGAGCGTCAGCGGATCGGCATCGGTATAGAGCCGGCGGTTGGTCGGCCGCGGCGGAGGCTGGCGCGCCTGGCCCGCCGGATCGAGCAGCTGCATCGTCTCGGCGGCGCGGCGGATCGCCGCCTCGCTGATGTCGTTGGCATGGGCAAAGGCGGTCGTCTCGCCCGAAACGCCGCGCAGGCCGAAGCCCGACTCGGTCGAATAGTCGGCGGTCTTCAATCGCCCGTCATCGAAGACGAAGGCTTCGCTCGCGGTATATTGGAGGAAAAGCTCGCCATCGTCGGCGGGCTTCAACAGCTCGGCGACCAGCGTCTTGGCGCGGTCGGGATCGAGCGCATCGGGGCGATAGAGCAGCGTGCGGGGGTCGGACATTACGGTCATGTCCCGCGATATAGGGCGATCAGGCGGCGGTTGCACCCTTGCCCGGCAAATCGTCATCCGCCCGGTCGGCCGGCCCGCCGACGAGCACGAAGCGCCGGTCGCAATAGCCACAATCGACGTAGCCCTCCTCGCCGATCTCGAGCCAGACGCGCGGATGGCCGAGCGCGGCGCCGCCCGGAATATCGGTAGCGCCATCGCATTCGGCCTTCGAGCGCTCGACGCGGAGGATTTCGGGCGGGTCGATCATGGCGGGTCGGTTAGCAGCGGCAGGCGAGGGTGACAATCCATCCAACCTCCGTTCGCCCTGAGCTTGTCGAAGGGCTGCTTTTCTTTCGGCGTTGCTACGGAAGAAGGACAGGGCTTCGACAAGCTCAGCCCGAACGGGGAAGGGAAGTGAC
>JAIVHR010000186.1 GCA_020200935.1 Sphingomonadales bacterium | reverse complement strand
TTTCGCATCCGTGACAGTTTTTCCGTTTGATCCGTTTTGCCGGAGACCTTGAAGGCTTCGTGCGTTCGGGCCATGAAACCGTGAACGCAAACAGGAGAACTGACATGGCCTTCGTCCTTCCCGAGCTGCCCTATTCCAAGGATGCCTTCGGCGAAACGATTTCCGCCGAGACATTCGACTATCATCACGGCAAGCACCACAACGCCTATGTCAGCAAGACTAACGATGCGATCGAGGGCACCGACCTTGCGGGCGCCAAGCTGTCCGAAGTCATCGTGGCGGCCAAGGAGAAGGGCGACCAGGGGCTGTTCAACAATTCGGCCCAAGTCTGGAACCACAGCTTCTATTGGCAATGTCTGAGCCCGCAAAAGCAGAATCCCTCGGGCAAGCTCGCGGCGATCATCGAGGATTGCTTCGGCTCGAAGAGCGAGATGCTCGACAAGTTCAAATCCGAGGCCGTCGGCCATTTCGCCAGCGGCTGGGCCTGGCTGGTGCTCGACGGCGAGGAGCTCAAGATCACCTCGCTCCACGACGCCGATACGCCGGTCGCGCATGAGGGGATGAAGCCGCTGCTGACCCTCGATGTCTGGGAGCACGCCTATTATATCGACTATCGGAATGCGCGGCCCGATTATATCGATGCGCTGCTCGAACAGGCGATCAACTGGGAATTCGTCGCCCGCAATCTTGACGGCGAGGGTGTCCGCCGCGCCGATCAGGAGGGCTAGCTATTCGCCAACCGGGGGCGCCGCGGCGTCCTTTGTCTCCTCGACGACCAGCCCGTGCTTCAGGAGCATCGGGATCTGGGCGAAGCCGAAAGCGAGCGAGACGAGTGTCAGCCCCCAGGTCTTGACTGTCAGCCACATTTCGAAGCTCAGCGTCGCGCGCATCGCCTCGTTGGCGAGCGCCATCGCGACGAAGAACAGCCCCCAGTTGCGCGACAGCTTGAGCCAGCCTTCACGGGTCAGACCCTTGAAGGCGGCGGCAAAGACATATTGGAGCAGCGCCGCGCCGCGCAGCCACCCACCGAGCAGCAGCAAAGCGAAGCCCGAATAGATGATCGTCGGCTTGACCTGGATGAAGACCGGGTCGTGCAGATAGACGGTCAACGCGCCAAAGCCGAGGATCAGCACCGCCGACAGCCACTGCATCGGCGTTACCTTGCGATAGGCGATCATCGAAAAGACGATTGCCGCGGTAATCGCGACCATGAAAGTGACGGTGCCGATCAGAATGCCGCGGAACGGTTCGCCCTCGGTCTGGCCAAGCTTGAAGGCGAGAAAAGATCGCGCGAGCGACGGCGCGCGGATCGAAGGGGCGTAGATCCTCGAGCGTCTCGCCGACGCCGATGGCATGGATCGGCAGCCCGAATTTCTCGGCCGCCGCGACCAGTACCCCGCCGCGCGCGGTGCCGTCGAGCTTGGTCATGACGAGACCGGTGACATTGGCGACCTGCTGGAAGACCTCGATCTGCGAAAGCGCATTCTGTCCGGTCGTCGCGTCGAGCACCAGGATCACATCGTGCGGCGCCTCTTCGTTGAGCCGGCCGAGCACCCGGCGGATCTTGCCGAGTTCGTCCATCAGGTGGCTCTTATTCTGCAGCCGCCCGGCGGTGTCGACGATCAAGACATCGGTGCCGATCTCGGTCCCCTGCTTGACGCCCTCGAAGACGAGGCTCGCCGCATCGCCGCCTTCCTCGCCAGCGATGATCGGCACACCGAGCCGTTCGGCCCAGACCTTGAGCTGGCCGATCGCGGCGGCGCGAAAAGTGTCGCCAGCGACCAGCATCACCTGATAATCGTCTTCCTGGAAGAGATGGGCGAGCTTGGCGATCGTCGTCGTCTTCCCCGATCCGTTGACGCCGATGACCAGCATCACCTGCGGCCGCGGAAAGGCGTCGATCTCGAGCGGCACGGCGACCGGCCGGAGGATCGCTTCGAGCTCCTCGGCGACGAGCTCGCGGATATCGAGTTCGGAGAGGTGGCGGTCGTAGCGCTGTTCGGCGATCCGATCGCGTATCCGGGCGGCGACCGCGGGGCCGAGATCGGTGGCGATCAGCGCCTCCTCGATCTCGTCGAGCGTTTGCTCGTCGAGTCTTTCCTTGCCGACGAGCCCGGCGAGATTCTCGCCCAGCCTGCCCGACGTCTTCAGGAAGCCCGAACGCATCCGGTCGGCCCAGGTCAATTCCTCGCTCATGCGGGCACTCCGACGAGCGATGTCCCGTCGCGGGCGGCCACCACGATATCAACGATTTCCCCAATCTCGGCATTCCGGCGAAAGTCGGAATCTCCTGCCGTGTTGCGGAGCCGTTTCGCGGGCGGCCAGAGATCCCGGCTTTCGCCGGGATGACGAAATTGGACTTCGGCAAAGTTCTCGGCGTGGCCCGTCCCGTCCTTCTCGATCAGAACCCTCTGCTGTGTCCCCACCAACCCTTCGAGCCATTCGGTCCTTCGCCGCGCGCAAGCCTCGCGCAGCCTCCCCGCACGTTGCTTGCGGACTGTCACCGGAAGCTGCGGCATCCTTGCCGCGGGCGTGCCCTTGCGCGCCGAATAGGGGAAGATGTGGCCGTGGACGATGTCGCAATCCTCGACGAGGCGGAGCGTGTTCGCCGCCATCTCGTCGCTCTCGGTCGGGAAGCCGGCGATGATGTCGGCGCCGATCGCGATGTCCGGGCGCGCGGATTTGAGTCGCTCGACGATCTCGACCGCCTCGGCGCGGCTGTGGCGCCGCTTCATCCGCTTGAGGATCATGTCGTCACCGGCCTGCAGCGAGAGATGGAGATGCGGCATGAAGCGCGGCTCGGTGGTGATGATCTCGAACAGCCTGTCGTCGATCTCGACCGAGTCGAGCGACGACAGCCGCAGCCGGGGGAGGGCCGGCACGCGCTTCAGGATACGCTCGACGAGCAGTCCAAGGCTCGGCGAACCGGGAAGGTCGGGGCCATAGCTGGTGATATCGACGCCGGTCAGCACGATTTCCCGAAAGCCCTGAGCGACCAAAGCCTCGATCCGCTCGATGACGAGCCCGGCGGGGACCGACCGGCTGTTTCCGCGGCCATAGGGTATGACGCAGAAGGTGCAGCGATGGTCGCAGCCATTCTGGACCTCGACGAAGGCGCGGGCGCGCTCGGCGAAACCGGTGACGAGATGCGGCGCGGTCTCGCGCACCGCCATGATGTCGGAGACGCGGACTTGGACGCGCGCTTCCATTAAGCCGTCAGGGCTGAGCTCGTCGAAGCCCATTTCTCGGTTGGAAAAACGCCCTTCGACAGGCTCAGGGCTAACGGGTTTCTGGCTGACGAAATACTCCGCCTCCATCTTCTCCCGATTGCCGAGCACCCGGTCGACCTCGGGCATGCCGGCAAAGCTCTCGGTCTCGATCTGCGCCGCGCAGCCGGTGACGATGATTTCGGCATCGGGCCGGACGCGGCGCGCCTTGCGGATCTGCTGGCGCGTCTTGCGCACCGCCTCGGCGGTCACCGCGCAGCTGTTGACGATGACGAGATCGTCGCGGTCCGCGGCCATCGCGCGCATCGCCTCGCTCTCGGCGAAATTGAGGCGGCAGCCCAAGGTGATCAGCTCAGGCCCGCTCATAGGGCCTCATCCCAATCGATCTCGCCGGTAAAGACGTGGCTCGCGGGCCCGGTCATGACGATCGAGCTGCCCGGCCGCCAGTCGATCTCGAGCGGTCCGCCGGGGAGCACCACGGTGACTGGCGCCTCGACCAGCTTGCGCTCGATTGCCGCGACCGCCGCCGCGCAGGCGCCGGTGCCGCAGGCGCGCGTCAGTCCGGCGCCGCGTTCCCAGACAAGCAACCGCAGCGATTGCGGCCCGGTGACGCTCGCCACGCCGACATTGATGCGATTGGGAAACAGCGGGTCCTTCTCGATCTCCGGGCCGATGCGGCCGAGATCGACCGTCGCCGGGTCGTCGACGAAAAAGACGAGATGCGGGTTGCCGACATTCACCGCGAAAGGATTTTCGAGTTCCTCCCAAGCGACCGGCAGCGACGCGGTGTCGAGGGCATGGGCAAGCGGGATTTCGTCCCAGCCGAATTTGGGTTCGCCCATTTCAACGCGGATGGCACCGTCGGCCGGGCCGAGGCGGATCACGCGGTCGCCGGTGGCGAGGCTGATTTCGCCGCCGAGCAGCAGCGCGACGCAACGCGCGGCGTTGCCGCAGGCCTCCGCCTCGCCGCCGTCCGCATTGTAGATCGACATCCGTGCGTCGGCTCCGGCATCCCTTTCGAGCAGGATGAGCTGGTCGAAACCGATGCCGGATCGGCGGTCGGCGAGCGCGGTGATCGCCCGGCGATCGAGCTCGACCGGCTCGTCGCGCGCATCGATCACGGCGAAATCGTTGCCGAGCCCGTGCATCTTGTGAAAGCGGAAGCGCATGGGGCGCGATCTAGGGTCGGCGCGGCGCGCTGTCTAGCAAAGGGGGTGATGGTGTGCATCCCCCTCCCGCTTGCGGGAGGGGAATTACGCCGAACGGCGCAGTTTCTGCAGGTCCCGCAGCGCCTGTTCGGCGCGTTCCTCGGGTGTCATGCTGCCGAGCAGGTCCATACCAGCGAGCAGCTCGCGCGCCTCGCCGATCGGCATCGGCTCGCCGAAATACCATCCCTGGCCGTGCATCGGGCCGATCTTCTTGAGCCGCCGCTCGATCTTGTCGTTCTCGACGCCCTCGGCGGTAATCGGCAGGTTGAGGCTCTCGCCCAACCGCGTGATCGCATCGACGATCGCTTCGCTTTCGCCGTCCTCGTTGATCGAGGAGATGAAGCTGCGGTCGATCTTGATCCGGTCGAAGGGCAGGGCGCGCAGATGCGACAGGCTCGAATAGCCGGTGCCGAAATCGTCGAGCGCGATCTTGACGCCCTGATTCTTGAGGCTCGAGATGATCGCCTGGGCGACGCCCATATTGTCGAACAATGCGGTCTCGGTGATCTCGATTTCGAGCCGGTGGGGCGGGAAATTGGTCTCGGTCAGCAGCTTGATGATCTTCTGAGCGAGCCAGGTGTCCTTGAGCTGGGCCGGCGAGATGTTGATCGACAGCGTCAGCGAGGAATCCCATTCGCGCGCCTCGAGAAAGGCCTGGCGCATGACGGTCTCGGAAAGCTCGGTGATCAGCCCGCATTCCTCGGCGACCGAGATGAATTCATCGGGCATGATCGTGCCGCGCGTCGGGTGCTCCCAGCGGGCGAGCACTTCGAAGCCGCGCAATTGTCCGGTCAGCATGTCGATCTGCTTTTCGTAATAGGGCACGAATTCACCGTTCGGCAGGCCGTTGCGGATACCGGTTTCGATCCGGTTGCGGGTCTCGAGGATGCGCTCCATGCTGCCGTCGAACCAGACGGCGCGGTTCTTGCCCTGCTTCTTGGCCGCATACATCGCGATGTCGGCGCGGCGCAGCAACGTCTCGACGCTCTCGACCTGGCCGTCCGAGCGCGAGATGCCGAGCGAGGCGCTGGTCTGCACCGTCTGGTCTTCGACCGCGAAGGGCTGCGAGAGCCGTTCGATCAGCATCTCGGCGACATCGTCGACCTCGGACGGATCGTTGAGATCGAATTCGAAGGCGGTGGCGAATTCGTCGCCGCCGAGCCGCGCATTGATCGCCGAATTGGGCATCGCATCGGCGATCCGCGATGCCACCGATTTGAGCAGCAGATCACCGATGTGGTGGCCGTTGAGGTCGTTGATGAATTTGAAGCTGTCGAGATCGATGACGAACAGCGCCACCGCCCGCTGACGCTGATCGGCCTTGGCAAGTGCGCCCTGGATCTCGCGATTGAGCGCGCGGCGATTGTAGAAACCGGTCAGCGGGTCGCGCGAGGCGAGTGCTCGCGCCCGCTTGGCGGCCTCCGAATGGCTCGCCAGTTCCCTGGTCACTTCCTTATGGTGCCGCCAGCCGATCAGGATCAGCGCGATATTGAGCAGCAAGGCGATGGCGAGAATCGGATCGCGTTCGGTCGCCGTGCCGTTGAGGATATTGGCGATCACCACGCCGCCGATCGCGGCGAACATCGAGATCGCCATCAATCCGATCGCAATCGTGATCACCGGCCGTGGCGTCTGTTCGGCCAGCGCCTTGACCGCTTCGTCCTCGTCGAGTTCCACCTGGAATTCCCCCTGCGTCATCGGATCCTTCTGGCACGGATACAGTGAAGACCCGGTTAATTTCGGCACCGAAACGCACGCTCTTGTAAAGCCGCGCATCGGCGGCTATCTCGGCGCCATCGTTCCGCAACGGACGTGTTGACGAGCGCCGAGAGCGCACGCTGGCCGGCGAGTTTTCGCCCGCCGGCGTTTTTCGCGTTTGTTTGCGGGGCAGGAAGGGATTTGACGATGTTCGACACTCTCAGCGACCGGCTCGGCGGCGTCTTCGATCGCCTGAAGGGCCGCGGCGCGCTCAATGAGGCGGATGTCCGGGCGGCGATGCGCGAGGTGCGGATCGCATTGCTCGAGGCCGATGTCGCGCTGCCCGTCGCGCGCGAATTCGTCGAGAATGTCACCGAACAGGCGGTCGGTCAGCAGGTGCTGAAATCGGTCACCCCGGGCCAGCAGGTCGTCAAGATCGTCAACGATGCGTTGGTCGAGATGCTCGGCGCCGAGGCCTCCGAGCTGCGCGTTGACGGCACGCCGCCCAATGTCGTGATGATGGTCGGGCTGCAGGGTTCGGGCAAGACGACGACGACGGCCAAGATCGCCAAGCGGCTCAAGGAAAAAAGCGGCAAGAAGGTGCTGATGGCCTCGCTCGACGTCAATCGTCCGGCGGCGCAGGAGCAGCTGGCGGTGCTCGGCATCCAGGTGGAGGTGGCGACACTGCCGATCGTCGAGGGGCAGCCGCCGGTCGAGATCGCCAACCGCGCGCTGCAGGCCGGCAAGCTGCAAGGGTTTGACGTGGTGATGCTCGACACGGCGGGCCGCAACCATGTCGATCAGCAGCTGATGGACGAGATGAAGGCGATCGCATCGCGCGCGAATCCGCAGGAAATCCTGCTCGTCGTCGATGCGCTGACCGGCCAGGATGCGGTCAATGTCGCGCAGAGCTTCACCACGCAGGTGCCGCTGACCGGCACGGTGCTGACCCGGATGGACGGCGACGCACGCGGCGGGGCGGCGCTCTCGATGCGCGCGGTGACCGGCACGCCGATCAAGTTCATCGGCACCGGCGAGAAGAATGACGCGCTCGAGGAATTCCACCCCGAACGCGTCGCCGGCCGGATTCTCGGCATGGGCGACGTGGTCAGCCTCGTCGAGCGCGCCGCCGAGACGGTGCAGGCCGACGAGGCCGAGGCTTTCGCCAAAAAGATGGCCAAGGGCCAGTTCGACTTGAACGATCTCAGGACCCAGCTTCGGCAGATGCAGCGGATGGGCGGGCTCGGCGCGCTGGCCGGCATGCTGCCGGGGATGAAGAAGGCGCAGGCGGCGATGGATGCGAGCGGCATGGACGACAGGGTGCTCGTCCATATGGATGCGATGATCGGCTCGATGACGAAGCAGGAGCGCTCGAAACCCGGGCTGCTCAACGCCAAGCGCAAGCGGCGGGTGGCGATGGGCTCGGGGACGACGGTGCAGGACGTCAACCGGCTGTTGAAGATGCACAAGGAAATGGCGGGCGCGATGAAGCGCATCAAGAAGATGGGCGGCATCAAGGGGTTGATGAAGATGTTCGGCGGCGGCGCGCTGCCCGAAGTTGGCGAAGGTCGCGCACAACTGCCCCCTGGCGGGATGCCGGGGATGCCCGGAATGGGCGGGCAAGGTCTGCCGCCCGATCTCGATAAATTGTTGAAACGTTAAGTCTTACAAAGAGTTCTTCAGAAAGGAAGTGAAGTAAAATGGCAGTTGCAATCAGGCTCTCGCGCGGCGGCGCGAAGAAGCGTCCCTATTACAAGATCGTCGTGACCGATTCGCGCAATGCGCGCGACGGCCGCTTCATCGAGCGCATCGGCAGCTACAACCCGCTGCTCGCCAAGGACGATCCCGAGCGGATCAAGCTCGATACCGAGCGCGCCAAACACTGGCTCGATGCCGGCGCCCGCCCGTCGGACCGCGTCGCCCGCTTCCTCGATGCCGAAGGGCTGTTCAAGCGCGAGCCGCGCAGCAACCCGCAAAAGGCCGAGCCCGGCGAGAAGGCCAAGCAACGCGCCGAGGAGAAGACCGAGAAGGAAACGGCCGCCAGGGAAGCGATAGAAGCCGCCAAATCCGCGCCCGCCGAGGAGCCGGCTCCGGCGGACGAGGCCGCAGCCGAGGCTCCGGCCGAAGCTGCTGCCGAGGAGGCCAAGTCCGCGGA
>JAIVHR010000185.1 GCA_020200935.1 Sphingomonadales bacterium | reverse complement strand
GATCTGGCCGGTATAGCGGAAGCGGCCGAGATTGGCGGGGGCGTTGCGCCCCCAGCTGTCATAGCGGTTGGCGCGGATCAGGTTGCCGCCATTGTCGGTGACCGCGACGATCGAGCCCTGATGATCGGCGAGCAGCTGGCGGCGGGCGGCATTGGAGACCGCGCTGCCTTCGTACCAGACCAAAGGCTCGTCGGGGCCGGCGCCGTGGATGTAGCGGTCGAGCAGGCTGCCCGACGGCGCATATTCGGCGACCAGCGCGTCGCCGTCATAGAGGAACTGCCGATCGCCGCTTGACCCGCCGGCGACGCTGAACAGCCGGCCGAGCGGATCGTAACTCAGCGTCGCGGCATGCTCGCCCGTCACCGAGATCAGCCGGTTCTCGATGTCGTAGAGATAGGTATTCTCCCCGTCCGAGGTCAGGTTGCCGTTGGCGTCATGGGTGAAGCTCACCCCGGCGACGCTCTCATACTGGTTGAGCCCGTTGACCGTGTAGCTCTCCTCGCCGCCGCGATAATCGTCGAACCGGTAACGCTGGTTGGACATGGTCCGCGTCACGACCTGCCCGGCCGCGTTGTAGGCGAAGCCGAGCGTCAGATCGTTGGCGGTGCCGGCCAGATCCTGGGTGAGCGACGACAGCCGGTTGGCGGCGTCATAGGCGAAGAGCGTGTCGGGGCCGCCCGACGGATCGTTGACCGCGCGCTGCCCGAGATTGTTGTAGGTGATGTCGGCGATCCGCGTGCCCGAAGCCGTCGACTGGCGGATCCGGCGCGGCCGGTAGAGATTGTCGTAGCTATAGTGGAATTCCTGGCCATCGGGATGCGTGATCAGCAGCCGGTTGCCCGCCTCGTCATAGCCGTATGTGAGCGTGCGGGCCGTGCCGCCGGTCGAGTTGGCGCTCGAGGTCAGCCGGCCGAGCTGGTCGTAGCTGTTGACGATGCCGTCGCCGCCGACCGAGCCGAACAGCGCCTCGAGCATTTCTCCCTGGAGCTGATAGCCGTGATAAACATCGTCGGCGGTGCCCGGAACATCCTTGATCTGCATCCGGTCGAGCTGGTCGAACGTATAGTTGATCGTGCGGCCATCGCGCTTGCGAAGCGAGACGCGGTTGCCGTTGTCGTCATAACCGTAGGCCTCATAGTCGTTGGCATTGACGACGCCCGGCATCGTTTCCGAGGGGAAGGTCCAGCGGATCAGACGGTCGTGCCCGTCATAGGTGAACTCGCTGCGGTTGCCGTTGGCGTCCGTGACCGACCTCTGATTGCCGTTCTCGTCATAGGTGTAGCGGGCATAGGTGATCTGATCGGCCGTGCCGACGGCGCGTTCGATCGATTCGGTCTGGCCCCATATATCGTAGTTCGAACGGGTTATCCGATCGGGGCCGTGCGCACCCTGGGTACCGAGACTGCACGGGCTCACGGGAAGCGATCCGCCGGTGATCAGGCCATTGGCGCCTACCGCCGGGAAAAGCGACGGGTTCATTCGTACAACGCTGCAGACCGGCCGGCTCAGCGCGTCGTAGTTGGTCTCGACGACCGAATAGGTGGCCCCGTTGGCGGCCGAGGCGACCAGCACCGGGCGGCCCATCCCGTCATAGCGGGTCGCCGTGCGATTGAGGCTCGCGAAGGTGGTGAGGGCAGTATCGGTGACGCTGTCGACCGTGCCGGTATCCTCGAGGATGACGCGGCCCATCGAATCGCGCACGATGCGCGTCGCCGCGGGTTTTAGCGGGCCGCCGCTGCCGTCGGGATCGGGAGAAACCGTCGCGATCGGCTCGCGATTGGCGTTATAGGCATGGCGCGTCGTATCCGCATTGCCGGGCAGCGGCCCGTTGACGGAAATCAGATTCCCCTGGGCGTCGTATCCGTTCGTGGTCGTCGCGCTGACGCTGCCGTCCCCCGCTCGGACGGTCTGCGTTTCGGGCAGCACGAGACCGGTGTTTGCGGCATAGCCGATCTCCGAGAAGATCGCATCGATGCTGGTGTCGGTGCAGGTCGTGAAGCGCCGACATGTCTTGCTCGCCGACAAGACTGTCTGCCTCGACACGGTCACGAAGGAATTTTCGGTTCGCCAACGCCGTTCAGGGTGGGCGCCATAGGGCACCGGCACGGGCGGACTTTGGATCAGGGTCGGGGCGCTTGTCCCGCCGTCGGAATACTCCAGATCCGTGTAGTAGACGCCGGTGCCGTTCCCGTCATACAGGGCCTGGGGCTGGTTGCAGCTTCGCGCGTACTGACCTTGGCTCGAGCCGTCGCAGCTTGAGAAATAGGTGGCCGTCTGGATGATCGTACCCCCGGGGCGAGGGCCCGGAATCGAGCGACGAGCCGTGATGTTCCCGCGAGTATCATAGTCGAACTCGAGACTGTTTCCTTCGGGATAACGGATCTTGGTCAAATAATGAGTGTCTTCGTCGTGGTCGTAGTAGGTGGTGCGTTCCTGCTGGCCGGGTACTCCGGGCACTATGACGGTCATTTCGACGAGGTAACCCTTGTCCATGTGTGCTCGGGTTCTGATCGTCGGGCCTATCGGACCGGTGCGAATGATCGTTCGGTAGGTGCCGTCATTGCTGTAACTGTATTGCCATGTCCCGGCTGGATTGGTGAGGGTCTCGACACGGTGCTGTCCGGTATAGTCGGTGATATTTATCTCTGTGCCGTCGGGTCGAACGACCCGCGTCATCTCGCGGTCGTCGTTGATGGTGAACCGCCAGATCCGGCTTTCGGCATCTGTGATCACCTGTGTCGTATTGCGCGGAAACAGGAAATGATCGTCCCAGTCATTGATTGAATTGTTCGGGGTGGAGATAGTCAGTGACTGAACTGTCTCCCATGTGCCGGGTGAAGTTGGGCGAACCTGAAGGTTCATCGTCACAAGTGGGCTAGAAACCGTCGATCCAATCACGCGTATAGTCGCATCCGTGCTCGGATCATCACTGAATTGAGCATTCCCGTAAGCGATAACTTGTGGCCAAGCGTTTACATAGGAATAACCAGCGAACCCGCGGGCAAGGTTCGTGTTTGAAGTCACCAGCGCACCGCCGGCAGCGGTATTTCCGTAATGTGCAACACGATACTCGGGATCAGAGGGGAGTGTCGAATACGGGCTGGGACCAGTCCAGCGCACCGTATCGCCGTTGCGATTTCGATAGAAACAGCTCGAAATCCAATCCTCTCCGACCCAGGTATTGCACGTCAGACTGCCTCCCCTGACCGGTGCGACGGGTGCGAAACTGTCGTCAAAATCTTCGAATTCCTCGGAGATACCGCCATATCGGACAGTGAAACGTCCATCTTCCTTGGTGATCGACGGGATCGGGGTAACCCAGCTTTGGCCGATCCACTCCATTGAAAAGCTGAGCGCTTGCTCATCGGTCCCAGCGGAAAGCGAAGGTCCCTGAAGGCGGAAATAGCCATTGACCAGATCGACCCCATTCTCGTCGACACTGTCGATCAGAGGCAACTCGATGGTCGGCCCGATGGTGCGTATGCCGGATGTAGCCAGCGCATCGGCAGGTTCATCCGTGGGTGCATCGGATTGAAATTGGGCTGCCGGCTCCTGGCGATCTGGCTCGACATTCTCGGCGTCAGCGGCGACGGCTGGCGCATCGGAAGCCTGGTCCGCCGGCTGCAGGGCCAGGGCAGGGGGCGCGACCAGCAGCTGCGCCACGACAAGCGATACGACCATCAGCCCAATTCTTCGCATCGTGCCCCCTTGCTGCTCACGTTCCCAGAGAAACCCTCTCAGCCTTCATCCCCATCGTGAGGGTCAATCGACAACGATCGGCATCGGACGCCCGCCGATATTCACAACGACAATGTCGCCGGCGACGGAAATGGCCGCGCGACTGACGCGGTTGCTGGCGGCATCGTATGCGAGGTCTTCCGATGTGCCGTCGTTGCGGGTAACGGCGACCAGCCGGCCCAAGGCATCGTAGCAGTAATTCTCAATGATTTCCGAGCCGTTCGGCTCCGGACATGGTGTTTGAGCGTGCGCTGGGCGGTCGACCATTATTCCAACACATAAGAAAGTCAGGGCAATCTGCGTCAATCGTTTCAGCATCGAACATCACTCTTGGTTCAGAAGTTGCTCCGACTATCGATCTTGAAGTATATAATGAACGTAACAGGTGCCCGTGCCGGCCTCGAGCCGAATCGTAATCGGCATCTCTTGCGCAAACGCGGTCAGAACCAAGGCGTACCAATCCTCATATTCGTCGTCGGTACGCCGCATCGCCAGATAATCTCCCGTGCCGGGATCGCAGTCCAAAGCATCTTCATCGCCCGACGTCCGCAGGTTGGTATTGCCACCACTAGTATAGATTCTGGTGATTTGAACATTGTTACAAAGTTGCCCCACACACGTAGCTGACGCGCCGGTCGATACGAAAAGCCCGCATGCGAATACTGCTGCGGCAATAACCAGCCAAGCCCGCCTCGCTCGCTTTGAATGCGCATGCGCCAAAATGAAACGTGCCGGTACAAGCAGGTATTTTTCTTCCGGACGGTCAAAAGAGGCTGTCCTAATGCGATAGTTCACTGTGAGTCCCCCTCCAGTCCGGCAATGCGTATAGGGCGTTCTATAAAGTAAGGCCTATTAAGGACCAAGAGATTTATTCAACCCATAATGGGTTGAATAATATTATTACAAACTGGCCCCTTCCGGCCTTCTATTGACTCGCCTTTCTTCCTCCTCTCCCAAAGTATCGGACGCTTGATCGGAAAAGGGGGCCGGTGGCACAGAATGTGCCTGCAGCCGCGGCAGCAGATACCGCTCCCAGATGAGAGCCGCGTCATCGGTGAGTTGCCGGGACCTCGTGTGGTCAAGCTCGAGATCCGCTGCCAGTGCCCAACCGTATCTCGATCGACCCGCGGAGTCTCCCTTTCGTGCCGCGGATCTTCGGCCAGTTCTCGGATTGCGCGGAACTGCTGCGCTTTCCCACGGAGCTTCTTCAAATCGAGGCCAACCGCCCATGGATACTCCCATCTCGGCAGAGATGGGAAGCGCGTCAGTCCGAGGGCTAATCTGCGTGGTTTCACGGCCAGCTGGGCGGGCGATTTGGGCATCGAACCTCTGATACTCCCACTACTCTCCCAACAACCTGGGAACCCGTACCACGCGAACGGTCCCCAGAGAAACCTCGGCAGAATTAGAAAAATGCCGGGATTGGCCCGCCTCTCTGCGTACGGCTTTGGAGCGCAAACGGCGCGGAACTGCGCGCGATCAACGGCAGCCGCGCTCAGATTCTCTGAAACTGGAGATTGGCTGGCGGAGCGGGTGGGATTCGAACCCACGATAGGGGGTTGCCCTATACACACTTTCCAGGCGTGCGCCTTCGACCACTCGGCCACCGCTCCGCTGCCCGGTAGGCGCTCGACCTAGAGAGGCGCGGGCGCTGGCGCAAGGCCGGAGGCTGTGGCATCAGATGCGCCATGAAGAAAGTCGTTCTCGCCCCGCTCGCCCTCCTCGCCATCGCCGCCGCTCAGGCGCAGGAGCCCGCCGCGACGCCGCCGACGCCCGCCGAAGTGATCGAGGCGGCGAGCGCGGAAGACTGGCGCCCGATCGCGCCGGAAACCCTGCTGGTGATGACGCTCGGCGACGGTGCGCAGGTGTTCCTCGAACTCGCCTCCGATTTCGCGCCGGTCCATGTCGAGAATATCCGCAAGCTCGCCCGCGCTCATTGGTATGACGGGATCAGCGTCAACCGGGTGCAGGATAATTACGTCGTCCAATGGGGCGATCCGGCCGAGGAGGAGGCCGATCGCAAGCCGTTGCCCGAGGGGATCGTCGCGCAGCCGCCGGCGGAGTATAGCTTCGCATTTCCCCAAAACCCATCGTTATCGGTGCGCCAAGGCATTTCGCCGACATCGTATGCTGCCGCCGATCTTTATATCGATGGTTGGCCTGTCGGCGGAGGTGCGCTCAGGATTTCTGATAGAGATGTGGGAGTAGCGATCGAGCCGACGGCCTCCCTCGTCCATTGCTACGGTATGGTTGGTGTCGGGCGGGGGGACAATCCCGATACGGGGACGGGCGCCGAGCTTTATACCGTGATCGGCCATGCGCCGCGGCATCTCGACCGCAACATTGCGCTGGTCGGAAGGATCGTCGAGGGGATCGAGCATCTTTCGAGCCTGCCGCGCGGGACGGGGCCGCTCGGCTTTTACGAGGATCCGGCGCAGCGGGTGCCGATCGAGAGCGTCCGGCTGGCGAGCGAGTTGCCCGAGGGCGAGCGGCCGCAATTCGAGGTCATGCGCACCGACACCGAGACTTTCCGCCGCTATGTCATGGCGCGCGCCAACCGGACCGGCTGGTTCGTGCGGCCAGCCGGCGCGGTCGATGTCTGCAACGTCAATCTGCCGATCCGCCGCGCGGCGGTCGATTAAGCATCTTTCCGCGGCTATGTCGGCGGCGTTAACCATCTATTACCACTAATTTTTCCCGAAGATCGGCTATCGAAATGGCCAATCACACGGGAAAGCGCGTGACATCACTGACTCAACCGGGCCTTCCCCGCTGGATGCAGGGGGATTGGGCGGCCGAGGCGCCGCTCACGGGCGGCGTGCGCCCGCTCGCGCTCGATGTCGCGCAAGCCGTTGCCAAAGCCGATCCGGCCGCCGAACCCTCCCACTCCGTTCGCGCCGCGCCATCGCCGGTCCGCCGCAAGCCGCTGACCCTGCTCGCCGCGATCCTTCTCGCGCTTGTCTCGAGCCTCACCGTCGCCGCGCGCGGTCTCGCCATTCCCGAGGCGGGACTGAGCGTCCGGCTGCCGCCGGCGATACCCGAAGACGGCGTCGAAGCGGACAGCCTCGGTTCCGCGCCGACCGAACTCTCACCCGAGGACGCTGCCGAATTGCGCGCTCTTATTTCCGAGCAGCTCGCGGCAGGCAACCACACCGGACCGACCCCGCCCGGCATCGCCTTCACCGGCGCGACCGCGCTCGATCGCGAGCGCGCACAGCAATGCATGGCCGACGCGATCTATTACGAGGCCGGGCTCGAGCCCGAAGCGGGCAAGCGCGCAGTCGCGCAGGTGATCCT
>JAIVHR010000309.1 GCA_020200935.1 Sphingomonadales bacterium | reverse complement strand
GAAATCGGGATGGCCGTTGTACCAGCCGACGAATTCGGCGCTGCCGAACACGCCCGGCAGCTCGGCGCCGGGGATCGACAGCCTGCGATCGTTCGGCGCGCCGGTGGCGAGCACGACGGCGTCATAAAGCGCGATCAGCTCGTCGATCGAGACATGCTCGCCGATATAGACATTGCCGACGAAGCGGACATTCTCCGCCATCGCGACCTTCTCATATCGCTTCGACACCGCCTTGATCGACTGGTGATCGGGAGCGACGCCGAAACGGATCAGACCGTAGGGCACCGGCAGCCTGTCGATCACGTCGATCGCGACATCCTCGCCGAATTGCTTCTGCACCGCTTCGGCCGTGTAATAGCCCGCCGGCCCCGAACCGACGATGGCGATGTGACGCATGACGGCCCTTTCCCCGCTCCGTTCGCCGGGATGCTAGCGGTTGCGCCGGGCGAGGCAAGCGTGGCGGAGCGCCGGCTGGGGACGCCGCGCGCGGCCGGGCTGTGTCGTGGATCACGGCGCTTCCGGAGCTGCCCGGATAGGCTTGCATATCAATTGGTCGAGGGCCCGATTGAATAGCCGCCGACGATAGGCTAGAATCGAACCAACGCGAGGGATAAGCATATGAACCACCGTATTTTCAGGCAATCTATCGCCGCTACCGCGCTGATCGCCTTCATGGCCGGCGAAGCCGCGGCCTATCAGCTCGGCGGGCTGTTCGGCCGCCGCTCTTCGAGCCAGGAGCAGGAAGGCAATGCCTGTGACACCGCCGGCGAGAATGTCGGCCGCTCGATTCTCGGCGGCGTGCTCGGCGCGGCCGGCCGCTCGCTCGGCATCCCGACCTTCGTTCCGGTCGAGACTTTCTCCGACGTGCTGGCGAGCGAGATCGCCTGCCGGCTCGATCCCGAGGAGCAGGAGAAGGCCGCCGGGGCGACCGAAGAGGTGACCCGCTCGGCCGAAGTCGGCGATACCGCCGAATGGACGAGCGACACGCGCGAGGATGTCAGCGGCAGCTCGACCGTCACCGCGCGCAATGAAAGCGCCGGCGGCCGCAGCTGCCTCGACGTCACCGACGTCATCATCGTCGGCGGCGAGGAGACGACGGTCACCAAGCAGATGTGCCGCGGCCCGGGCGAATCGCGTTACACGCTGGTGGCCTAATGGCATTGCGCACCGCACGATCCCTTCTCGGTGCGGCGCTGATCGCGCTCGTCGGTGCGGGCGCCTCGGCGCAGCAGTCGGATGGCAACAACCCGACCTGTCCCGAACAACCCAACTGGTCGGCCAACCGGACGATGCAGCTGACCCCGGTCGAGCGCAACGGCATCACCGTGCTGCTCGCCGAGGGTGCCGTCGATTCGAACTTGCCGATACGGCTGCAGGAGACGCTCGAGGATAATCCCGACATTGCCGAGATCTGGCTGCGCTCGCCGGGCGGCGACGCGATCGCCGGCAACGAGGCGGGCACCCTGCTGCGCTCGAACTATCCGGGCATCGTCACCCGGGTCCCGTCGGGCTGGGCCTGCTTTTCGGCCTGCAACTTCATCTTCATGGGCGGGCAGATCCGGGTCGTCGAACCCGGCGGACTGTTCATGGTCCACATGTTCACCCATACCGGCAACCGCGAGGCGATCAGCCGCGGCGTATCGAGCGGCACCGACGAAGCGGTCGAGCTGATCGGCGAGATCGAGCAGGCGAGCGCCCAGATGGCGACCGAGGATAACGACTTTCTGATCCGCATGGGCGTCTCGCGCGATCTGTTGCGCGAGGTCATGTATTCGACC
>JAIVHR010000308.1 GCA_020200935.1 Sphingomonadales bacterium | reverse complement strand
CAACACGGTGGCGATCGGCACGCGGTCGGAAGCCCATGCGCGCGACGGGGTGGCGATCGGCCGGGCGGCGGTATCGAACCATATCAACTCGCTGGCCTTCGGCTCTTTCGCGACGACGACCCGCACCAACCAGATCATGTTCGGCACGGTCAGCTATACCTACACCATGCCCGGGCTGCCGACCGCGGCGTCGAATGCCGAGCAGGCCGGCACGCTCTATTACGTCACCGTCGATAGCAGCGGCAATCTCGGCTACCAGACGAGCCCGGTCGCGGCTTCGACGCCGGTCCAGCTGGCGGGCGACGGCGACGAGCAGACCTCATTGGCGGGAAATAACATCCAGCCGCTGCCGCCGCAGGCGAGCGACGGCACGGTCGAGTGCAACGTCAACGCCGCCTTCCCGACCTCGACCACCGAATGCGGGACGAATTCGGATGCGAGCGCATCGGTAGCCACGGCCGTCGGAGCGGAATCGCTGGCGGATGCACAGATAGCCTCGGCATTCGGAGCCTTTGCCGAGGCGACCGGACTACAAGCCACCGCATTGGGAGCGGGTGCGGAGGCGAGCGCGGACAGGTCGACCGCCGTCGGTGCGAATGCGTTTGCGACAGCCGCCGGCGCGGTGGCGCTGGGCGGCGGAAACGGCGCCGTCGACTCGGCAACGGCAAGCGGCATCGGATCGATTGCGATCGGCGGTTCCGAATCCGGTGGCGACGGGGCCAAAGCCATCGCCGACCGCGCCATTGCCATTGGCAGCGGAAGCGACGCCACCACCGCGGGGTCCATTGCGATCGGCGGCGACGGTATTGACGTCGACACACTTGGCGCGCAAGCGACCGGCGTGGAAAGCACCGCCATCGGTGCCGATGCGGTCGCCACGGGCAGCGAATCGACCAGCCTCGGCTATGGCGCGCAGGCGACCAACACCGAATCGACCGCGCTTGGCGAAAGCACCATCGCCTCGGGCACCGGTTCAATTGCGCTCGGCAACAATGCCATGGCGACCGACACACGCGCGCATGCGCTTGGCCGCAATTCGGTCGCATCGGCGACCACGGCGACGGCCGTCGGCGCCTTTTCACAAGCGACGGGAATCTATGCGACCGCGCTGGGCGGCGGCGCGAATGCCGTCGATTCGGCGAATGCCAGCGGTGACTATTCGGTCGCCATTGGCGGCGGCGCCAGCGGCGCTACCGGGGCTGAAGCCGGCGGCTCCCGATCCATCGCGATCGGCAACCGTAGCGTTGCGAGCGAAGCCTCGACCGTGGCGCTGGGTGGGGACGCCGAGGCGACCGCGGCCGGCGCGATTTCCCTGGGGGCGTCTTCGGATGCGACCGCATCGGGCGCGATCGCGATCGGCGGTGACGGAGACGACGACGGCATCAATGGAGCCCAGGCGGATGGCGAGGAGGCGGTCGCTCTCGGCGCGGATGCGCAGGCGACCGACGAGCGGGGCGTAGCGATCGGCGGCGGGGCGACGGCGGGACGGCTCGGCACGGCGATCGGCGCCGATACGGTGGCGAGCGATCAGCAGGCCGTCGCGGTCGGCCAGTCGGCTTCGGCGACGGGCTTCCAGGCGCTGGCGATCGGCCACCGGTCGAACGCCTTCGGCCCCAAATCGGTGGCGATCGGCGATCTCGCGACGGCGACCAGCAACAACACGGTGGCGATCGGCACGCGGTCGGAAGCCCATGCGCGCGACGGGGTGGCGATCGGCCGGGCGGCGGTATCGAACCATATCAACTCGCTGGCCTTCGGCTCTTTCGCGACGACGACCCG
>JAIVHR010000307.1 GCA_020200935.1 Sphingomonadales bacterium | reverse complement strand
ACCCCCACCCAACCCTCCCCCATCAAGGGGGAGGGCTTTCCCCGACTTGTCGCAAAGGGATAAAAGCCGATCAAGACCGGAGTTGCGGCGTTCCTTGAATATGAGGCTAGCGCGCGATCCCGCCGGCCGCCAGCACGGCGAGCGTCACCAGCTCGCTGGCGCTCGAACTCATCGTCGCCACCTGCACCGGCCGCGCCATGCCGACCAGCATCGGCCCGATGACATGGTCGCCGCCCAGTTCGCGCAGCAGCTTGGCGCCGAGATTGGCCGATTGCAGACCCGGCATGACGAGCACATTGGCCGGTTCGGAGAGGCGGCTGAAGGGGTAGCTCTTCATCAGCTTGGGATTGAGCGCGACATCGGGCGCCATCTCGCCTTCATATTCGAAGCCCACGCCGCGCGTATCGAGCAGCTGGACGGCCTCGCGGATATTCTCGAGCCAGTTGCCCGGCGGATCACCGAAGGTCGAATAGGAGAGAAAGGCGACCCGCGGCTCGTGGCCCATCCGCCGGGCGACCGCCGCGGTCTGCTCGGCGATGTCGGCGAGCAATTCGGGCGACGGGCGTTCGTTGACCGTGGTGTCTGCCATGAACACCGTGTGATGCTTGCCGACGAGAACGTGGATGCCGAAGGGGCGGCGTCCCTCGACCGGGTCGATGACCTTCATGACCTGGCTCAGCGATTGCGAATATTGCCGCGTGACGCCGGTAATCATGACGTCGGCCTTGCCGAGCGCGAGCAGCAGCGCGCCGAAGATGTTGCGGTCCTGATTGACCATCCGCTCACAGTCGCGGCGCAGATAGCCGCGCCGCTGGAGCCGTCCATAGAGATAGTCGACCATCTGCTCGATGAGCTCGGAATGGCGGCTATTGTGATATTCATATTCCGAAGGGTCGTCGCCCTCGGCGAAGAGCACGCGGCGCGGCTGGGCGCGGGCCTGCTCATAGGCGAGGGTGAGTACCGAATTGGTCGGGTTGAGGCGCGATTTGAGCGTGTGGCGATAATCGTCGAGATCGGCGATCTCGCGCCGCGCGACGCCCGATTCCATCGCCGCCTTGGCGACCGCCGCCGGCACCACCTCCATCAGCCTCGGATCGAACGGCGCCGGGATGATATAATCGGGCCCGAAGCTGTGCGAGGTGCCGTAGGCGGCGGCGACCTCCTCGGGAACCTGCTGGCGGGCGAGCTCGGCGAGCGCGTTGGCCGCGGCGATCTTCATCTCCTCGTTGATCGTCGTCGCGCGGACATCGAGCGCGCCGCGGAAGATGAAGGGGAAGCCCAATACATTGTTGACCTGGTTGGGATAATCGGAGCGGCCGGTGGCGATGATCGCATCGGGCGCCGCCTTTTTCGCGTCCTCGGGCAGGATCTCGGGGTCGGGATTGGCCATCGCGAAAATGATCGGCCGATCGGCCATCGAGGCGACCATCTCCTTGTCGACCACCCCGGCGACCGAAAGCCCGAGGAAGATGTCGGTGCCTTCCATCGCCTCGCGCAAGGTGCGCTTGTCGGTCGGCGCGGCATGGGCCGACTTCCACTGGTCCATCGCCTCCTCGCGGCCCTCGTAGATGACGCCCTTCGAATCGCACATCAGCACGCGGTCGCCCGGCATGCCCATCGCCTTGAGCAATTCGGTGCAGGCGATCGCCGCCGCGCCGGCGCCCGAGACCACCATGTCGACATCCTTGATGTCGCGGCCGGTCAGATGCAGCGCGTTGATGATGCCGGCGGCGGCGATGATCGCGGTGCCGTGCTGGTCGTCGTGAAAGACCGGGATGTTCATCCGCTCGCGCAGCGTCTGTTCGATGACGAAACATTCGGGCGCGCCGATATCTTCCAGATTGATGCCGCCGAAGCTCGGTTCCATGATCTCGACGGCCGAGATGAATTTGTCGACATCCTCGGTGTCGAGCTCGATATCGATCGAATCGACATCGGCGAAGCGTTTGAAGAGCACCGCCTTGCCCTCCATCACCGGCTTCGATGCGAGCGCGCCGAGATTGCCGAGGCCGAGGATCGCCGTGCCGTTGGAGATCACGGCGACGAGGTTGCCCTTGGCGGTATAGTCGTAGGCCTTGTCGGGATCTTCGGCGATCGCCCGCACCGGAACGGCGACGCCCGGCGAATAAGCGAGCGCCAGATCGCGCTGGGTCGCCATCGGCTTGGAGGCGATGATCTCGATCTTTCCGGGCCGGTCGGCCGAATGGAAAAGCAAGGCCTCGCGCTCGGAAAACTGGACGTTGCTGCCTTCGCTCATGGGATTTCCTTTCCTCCCCTCTCCCCCTGCTGGTGCAGGGGGAGAGGGATGTGGAGCCTTAATGAGCCCAAGCGAAGCGAAGGGCGAATTTAGGCGGAGCTGGGTGAGGGGGAGCGCAGCTTCGCTGCGCGCGGAGCTTCGCTCCGCCACCCCCTCTCCAACTGCGCCTAAGATCGTTCCTCGCCAAGGCTTCGTATCCTCTCCCCCTCAAGGGGGAGAGGAGCATTTATCACAAACCCAGCATCCGTTGCGCGACCGGCGCGAAGCTGCGCCGATGGAGCGGCGTCGGACCGCGCTCGGCGAGCGCGGCGCGGTGTTCGGGGGTGCAATAGCCGGCATTGTGCGCCCAGCCATAGCCGGGATGCTCGATATCGGCCTTACGCATGATCGCGTCGCGCGTCGCCTTGGCGACGATCGAGGCGGCGGCGATCGACTTGCAG
>JAIVHR010000135.1 GCA_020200935.1 Sphingomonadales bacterium | reverse complement strand
AGCCAAGACCGCGATCGTCACCTCGGACACGATCTGGTCGCCATCGAAAGCGGCGGAATTCGTCCGGCGGATGGAGGGCGGCGATATCGACATCGTCGTCGGCACGCAGCTGGTGACGAAGGGCTATCACTTTCCGAACCTGACGCTGGTCGGCGTCGTCGATGCCGATCTCGGACTGCAGGGCGGCGATCTGCGCGCCGCCGAGCGGACCTTCCAGCAGATCAGCCAGGTCTCGGGCCGGGCCGGGCGCGGCGACAAGCCCGGGCGCGTGCTGGTGCAGACGCACGATCCCGACGCCCCGGTGCTCCAGGCGCTGGTCTCGGGCGATGCGACGAGCTTCTACGCCGCCGAGACCGAGGCGCGGCGCGCGGCCGGAGCCCCGCCCTTCGGCCGCTATGCGGGGATCATCGTCTCGGCCGAAAAGGAGAGCGAGGCGGTCCAGACGGCACGGCTGATCGGCCGCAAGGCGCCCGAGGTCGACGGCATGCTCGTGCTCGGCCCGGCGCCGGCCCCGCTCGCCATGCTGCGCGGCCGCCACCGCCAGCGGCTGCTCGTCCACGCACGCCGCGCGCTCGATGTACAGGGCGTGATCCGCGACTGGCTCGACCCGCTCGACTGGCCGAAGACCGTGCGCGTCGCCGTCGATGTCGATCCCTACAGTTTTCTATGAAAATCCGCCGGCGGGCTGACAATTGCCGAATCTACGTCTAACTAGCCGGAATTCCGTTTATAATTTCAGGTTTTCCGATGCTGAAAAGATTCGCCCTGCTGGCGATCCTTCTCTTTACCGCCTCGGCCGCGCAGGCCGACTGGTATCGCGCGGAATCGCCGAATTTCGTCCTCTATATGGATGGCAGCCAGGCCGATATCCGCGAGCTGATCGAGCGGCTCGAGCGTTTAGACAATTTCCTGGGCCGGGTGTCGGGCACACACTCCGAACCGCCGCTGGTCAAGATGCACGTCTTTGCCGTCAGCAGCGCCCGCCATGTGCAATCGCTCCACGGCGGGGGGGACCGGGATGTCGGGGGATATTACAGGGCGGACGAACGCGGACCCTATGCCGTGATCCCCGAAAGAGGCGTCGGCCGCGGCCGGTTCGGCCAGTCCGCCGAGGGCATCCTCTATCATGAATATGCGCATCATTTCCTGCTGTATTATTCGCCGTCGGTCTATCCCGCCTGGTATCAGGAAGGCTTCGCCGAATTCTATTCCTCGATCGAATTCGAGGGCGAAAACCGGATCGCGGTCGGCAAGCCGGTCAACAACCGGGCGCCTGCGCTGCAGCTCGGACGCTGGATCCCGGTCGAAGCGATATTGAGCGGAAGCGAAGTGCCGTCCGACATGCTCTATGCCCAAGCTTGGCTGATCACTCATTATACCGTCTTCAACAGCGACGCCAGGGAGCAGCTCCGCGCCTATCTCCAGGCTCTCCGCGACGGCGATACCGCCGCCGACGCCTATCGCGCGACGTTCGGCGCGACCGGGATCGATTATGACGATGTGCTGCGAGACTATATGAACAATCCCCTGCGCGCGTTGATGCTGACGGTGGAGCCGCCGGCCGCGTCTGAAATCACGATTGAACGGCTAAGCGACGAACGCGGCGAAACCGCGCTGCTTTCTATCCGGCACGACGAGGATGGGCTCGAGGAAGCCCGGGAGTTGCTCGAGGACTATCCCGAAAACCCGCAGATTCTGGCCGAACTGGCGCGGCTGCAGATCGAGAATGAGGAATTCGATGCGGCGCTGGGCACCGCCGAACAGGCCCTCGCAATCGATCCCGACCATGTCGACGGCAATCTCTACAAGGG
>JAIVHR010000306.1 GCA_020200935.1 Sphingomonadales bacterium | reverse complement strand
GTCCTTCGCCGTCTCGGTGCCGATCAGCCGCGCGCCCATCGCGATGACGTTGGCGTCGTTATGCTCGCGCGCGAGCCGCGCCGAGAGATTGTCGGATACCAGCGCGCAGCGGCAGGCCGGATGTCGGTTGACCGACATCGAGATGCCGATCCCCGAACCGCAAAGCGCGACCCCGAAATCGGCGGCGCCCGCCGTGATCACGTCGGCGAGCTTGTAGCCATAATCGGGATAGTCGACCGAGTCGGCCGAATGCGGCCCGAGATCCTCGACCTCGTGGCCCTGGCCACGCAGCCATTCGGCAAGCAGCGACTTCAACTCGATGGCGGCGTGATCGGCGGCGATGGCGATGCGGGACATGTCGGCCTCCGTCGGATTGCGCTCGGCCTCATTTAGGGGCTCTTCCGGCTTCGCGCCACCGCCGCTCGAAGCTTTGTCCACACATCCGCCCGGCTTGCGCAAACGGCCATCCGGTGTATCATGCGCATAATACACAGGAGGTTGCCCGATGAAACTTTCGCTCGTCTCGCTTTTCCTGGCCGCTGGGCTGGTCGCCGCCCCCGTTTCGGCGCAGCAGGCCGAGCCGGTCGAGGTGATGATCCTCGGCAGCTATCATTTCGCCAATCCGGGACGCGACCTCGCAAATATGGAGGTCGACGACGTGACGACGCCGCGGCGTCAGCGAGAGATCGAGGCGCTGGTCGATGCGCTCGCCCAATGGCAACCCGACAAGATCCTGATCGAAAGCGAACAGCCGGGCCCGGATTTCCATGTTTCCGACTATGCGGAATTCTCTCCCGCAATGCTCGCCGAACGCCGCAACGAGAGCGTCCAGATCGGCTATCGCCTCGCCCACCGGCTCGGCCATCCGCACGTCTACGGTTTCGACGAACAGCCCGGGGAGAACGAACCCGATTATTTCCCCTACGGACCGTTGCGCCAATGGGCCGAGGAACACGGAATGGCCGCGCGGCTCGACGCGATGGAGCAGGAGATCCAGGCGCGCGTGGCCGCCGAGGGCGCGGCGCAGGCCGAGACTTCGATCCCAGCCTCGCTGATCGAGCATAACGACCGCGCTGCGTCCGACGGTCAGCATGCCTATTTCTATTACGGTCTGTTCGATTTCGGCGATGGCGAGGCGCAGCCCGGCGCCGAGCTCAACGCCTATTGGTTCCTGCGCAACGCCAAGATGTTCGCCAAGATCGGGTTGATCGTCGAACCGGGCGAGCGCGTGTTGGTGATCGTCGGCAGCGGCCACGGCTTTTGGCTGCGGCACCTGGCCGAGCAGACGCCCGGCTACGAGCTGATCGATGTCGTGCCCCTTCTGCGCGCGGCTGCGGACGCGCTCGCCTCCGAGCGCGAAGCGGTGCGCTGATCGAAGCCACGCGACGCGGCAATCTAGCGGCTCGCGGTTCGGAAGGGCACTGGTCTCCGGCTAGTCGGGACGCGAGGATTTTGTGCATCGCCTTCGCGGTCGCAGCGGGCAGGACCGTTCAGCGGCGTGCTCGCGGAAGGCACTGGGCGCCGGCGGAGGATGGGAACAGTTGACAGTCGACATAGGTCACTTCGGGATTGCCCGCCCGCGATGGTACGAAGCTGAAACGCAGGCTACGCCTTGCTTCGCGTGTCAGCGGGAGCCCGGCAGGGATCGCGGCCGGATCATTCCAGCCGTACACCTGGCAGAATCGATCGCCGGGGCACAGCGCCCGAGCGCGCTCGACAAGCGCGGTGGGCGAATCGCCTTCCGAAACGAGTACGAAGTGGGTTCCGGGACCCTGGGAATCCGATCGGGGTGCAGGTTCGATCGTCAGCTCGACCCGCCCGTCCGCGT
>JAIVHR010000184.1 GCA_020200935.1 Sphingomonadales bacterium | reverse complement strand
ATCGCCTGCGCCTTCCTCGCGCTTCCGGCCATCATCACCGGGCTCGTGATGGGCGAGCCGACGCGCAAGATCGAGCGCAGCTGGCCGCGATTCATGCCCCGCACCCCCTATGCGATCTTCATCGTCAGCTTCCCGGTGGCCTATGCCGCCGGCGTCGCGCTCGACCGCGTGCTCGGGGTCGAAATCCTCAGCCTGATGGTGATCGTCGGCTATGTCTTCCCGCTCTTCGACCTGACCGCCCGGCGTGCCCGCGACATCGGCTGGTCGGGCCATGTCAACTGGCTGCTGGTGCCGCCGCTCGCGGCGCTGCTCGCGGTGCTGATCTGGGACTGGGCGACGGTCGCCGAAACATTGGGCGGCGCGGCCTTCATCCTGTTTCCGCTGCTCGCGCTGGGCTTCGCGATCGTCGGCTGGCTCTGCGTTACCCCGACGCGGACCGCGGGGACGACCGAATCGAAGGTCGTCGGCCCGCTGGTCGAATTCTTCAGCCGCGAGGGCGCGTTCATCGTGCTGATCTTCGTGCTGCTGCACAAGATCGGCGACACGCTTGCCAACCTCACCTTCCGGCTATTGTTCGAGGATCTCGGTTACAGCAATGACGAGATCGCGATCTACGATGTCGGCCTCGGCTTCTGGGCCTTGCTCGCCGGGGTGTTCGTCGGCGGCTGGCTCTATGCGCGGCTCGGCATGAAGCGATCGGTGCTGATCAGCCTCTTCCTGATGGCGGTCTCCAATTTCAGCTTCGCCGGCCTTGCCGCGCTGGGCCACAGCAATGCCGGAATGGCCGGCGCGATCGGCTTCGAGAATTTCGCCAGCGGCATCGGCGGCGTCTGTGTTGTCGCCTATCTATCGGCGCTGTGTAACCTCAAATTCACCGCCACCCATTTCGCGCTGCTCTCGGCCGCGGCGAGCATTCTCGGGCGCTTCCTGACCGGGACCACGGCGGGCTCGCTTATCGAGGCGATGGGCTATGTCAATTTCTACCTACTGACGACCTTGGCCGCTTTCCCGGGCGTTTTGCTCTTCTGGTGGATGATGCGATCGGGCCTCGTCGACCGATCGCTCGGCACGGCCGGCGTCGTCGAAGGCGCGCAAACCGAGACGCATCCGCCTGTCGAGGACGAGGCGGCGCAGTCCTGACGCGGCGTGGCCGCGAGAACGAGGAGCCACGGGGAGGCGGCGAGGCTTGAGCTATCTGTTTCTGATCCTGCTGATCCAGATCGCGACGATCGTGCATGTCCTCCGCTCGGGCGCGAACAAATTTTGGATCCTCGGCGTGATGATCGCACCGATCCTCGGCAGCATCGCCTATGTCCTGCTCGAAGTGCTGCCGGGCATGCAGGGCAACCGCCATCTCCGTTATGCGCGGCAGAAGGCGGTCAAGGCGATCGATCCCGAGCGCGCGGTGAGGCTCGCGCGCGACCAGCTCGAAATCACCGACAGCCTCGCCAACCGGATCGCGCTCGCCGACGCGCTGGCCGAATCGGGGCGGCCCGACGAGGCCGTGGCGCAATATGAGGAGCTTCTCGCCGGACCGCACGGCCGCGGCGAGGCCCTGCTGTTCAAATATGCCTCGGCACTGTTCGAGAATGGACAGTCTGCGGCCGCGCTCGAAACGCTCGATGAGCTGGCGCCCGCGACCCAGATCAGCGTCGAGGATCGCCGCGCCCTGCTGCGCGCGCGGGCGCTGGAACATCTCGATCGCGATGCCGAGGCCGCGGCGATCTACGCCGACATCACCACGCGGCTGCCGGGGATAGAGGCGCGGGCGCGCTATGCCGCGCTGCTGCTCAAACTGGGCCGCGAGGACGAGGCCCGCGACGCGCTCGACGAGGTCGTGCAGCGGTCGCGGCGGCTCGACCGGACGCAGATCGGCGACGACAAGCCGATCCTCGACTGGGCGAAGGCGACGCTCTCGGATTTGGCGCGGGGCTAGAGCCGCACCGGCCGCCCCGCCGAGGCCAGCGCGTCGGTCAGCGCGCGGCCGAGATCGAGGGTGCGGATCGCGTCGGCGCGGCCGAGCGTGCTGGCGAGCGCGGCGCGGCCGGTCTCGGGGCTGGCGAGCAGACCGAGGATCGCCCGTTCGTCGGCGCTCATGCGCGGCGCGCAGCAGGGCGCGATGGTGATGCTGCCGCGCGCTTCATGCGCCATCTCGACGAGCAATGCGCGCAGCAGCACCAGCGGCCGCCGATAGCCGAGGCCGAAATGGAGGAAGAAGGCCTGCGCGGCGTGGGCGTCGCGCAAGCCGCAGATCGCCATCCGGCGCATCGCGAATAGCAGGATCCGCGCATCGGCGTTGCCGGGGAGACAGTGGGGCAGCAGGGCGGCGGCGGTCGGCGGCATGGCGTCCTCTCTCATCGTGGGCCGCCATATAAATGCTATTGAGAACAAATCGCAATAGGTGTCACTCAGGAATCTGTTCGTTGTCGCGCAACGCCTGTCCGGCGAGATAGAGCGAGCCGGCGATAAGGATAGTGCCGGCCCCCGCCGCCGCCTCGATCGCCGCACCCACCGATTCCCGGGTCTCGCAGGCGATGTCCCGCTCCGCGGCGAGAGGCGCGAAATCGCCGATCGTGCGATGTTCGTGGCCGGGCACGGGCACCACCGAAATGCCGCCGAGCACGGGTGCGAGCGGCTCGACCAGCGCCTTCGGATCCTTGTTGGCGAGCATGCCGATGACGAGATGGATCGGCTCGCCGCGCGCGACGAAGAAATCGCCGAGCGCAGCGCCGGCTGCCGCGTTATGCCCGCCATCGAGCCATATCGTAGTCTCGGGCACCCGAGCGGCCAGCGGACCGGGCTCGAGCCGCTGCAGCCGCGCCGGCCAGTCGGCCCAGCCGCTTGCCGCGGCGAGCGCCGCCTCGGCGACCGCCAGCCTGTCCTGATGGCGCAGCATGGCGATGGCGAGCGCCGCATTGTCGGCCTGGTGGGCGCCGGGCAGGCGGGGCAGGGGGAGAGTCAGCCGTCCGGCCTCGTCGCGATAATGAAGCTCGCCGCGATAGATCGCCGCATGCCAGAGCTCGCCGCGCGCGATCAGCGGCGCTCCGGCCTTGATCGCCGTCGCGGCGATCGCGTCGCGCACCGGCCGAGCATAATTCTGCGTCACCAGCGGCGCCCCGCGCTTCGCGATCCCGGCCTTTTCGAAGCCGATGCGTTCGAGGCCCTGCAACGCGACCCCGTCCTCCTCGGCGAGCAGGAAGGCTTCATGGTCGATGCCGAGCGCGGCGATGCCGCAGACCAGCGGGTCGGGCACGACATTGGTTGCATCGAGCCGCCCGCCGAGGCCCACTTCGAGGATGCAGGCATCGGCCGGAAGCCGCGCGAAACCGAGCAGCGCGGCCGCCGTCGTCGCCTCGAAGAAGCTCGGGCGCAATCCGTCGGCCGCGTCGAGCACCTCGCCGAGCAGCTGCGCCAGTGTCGCATCCTCGATCAGCCGCCCGGCGAGCCGGATCCGCTCGTTGAAGCGCACCAGATGCGGGCTCGTATAGACGTGGCAGGTCAGCCCCGCCGCCTCGATCGCCGCGCGCAGGAAGGCGCAGACCGATCCCTTGCCGTTGGTCCCGGCGACATGGAACACCGGCGGCAGGTTGCGTTCGGGGTTGCCGAGCCGATCGAGCAGCGCGGCTATGCGCTCGAGTCCCAGCGTGTCGCGCCCGGGCGAAAGGCTCGCCAGCCTGTCGAGCTGGCGCTGCACCGCCGGATCGTCGGAAACGGCGTGGTCGGGCACTAGAACTCTCTCCCCTTCAGGGGAGAGGGAGGGGTCCGCCGCGAAGCGGTGGGAGGGAGAGGGGGCGTCACTTTTCTCATCGAATTACAGGCGAGGTGGGTGCAACTGCCCCTCTCCGTTAGCCGCTGCGCGGCTCTTCCCTCTCCCCTGAAGGGGAGAGGGCTGCTTAACTACGCCGCCTCCTTCCGCGGCGCCAGATAGCCTATCAGCCGCGCCAGCGTGGCTTTGAGCGCGCTGCGCTCGACGATCATGTCGAGCGCGCCGTGATCGAGCAGATATTCGGCGGTCTGGAAATCGTCGGGCAGCTTCTCGCGGATCGTGTCCTCGATCACCCGCCGGCCGGTGAAGGCGAGCAGCGCCTTGGGCTCGGCGATCTGGATGTCGCCGAGCATCGCATAGCTGGCCATCGCGCCGCCCGATGTCGGATCGGTCAGGACGACGATATAGGGCAGGCCGGCTTCCTTGAGCTCCTGCACCGCGACGGTCATCTTGGGCAGCTGCATCAGCGACAAGGTGCCTTCCTGCATCCGCGCGCCGCCCGATGCGGTGAAGACGATATAGGGCGTGCGGTTGGCGATCGCCGCGCGCGCGCCGAGCACGAAGGCCTCGCCCACCGCGAGCCCCATCGAACCGCCCATGAAGGCGAAATTCTGGACGCCGATGATCGCCTCGCGCCCGTCGATCCGCCCGCGCGCATTGACCAGCGCGTCGCTCTCGCCGGTCGCGCTGCGCGCCTGTTTGAGCCGGTCGACATAGCGTTTCTGGTCGCGGAATTTGAGCGGGTCTTCGTGCACCGCCGGCACCGGCAGCAGCGACCAGCTGCCCTCGTCGAACAGCTGGCGGAAGCGCTCCTTGGGCCCGATCCGCCCGTGATGGCCGCATTCGGGGCAGACCGAGAGATTCCCCTCATATTCCTTGGTGTAGATCATCTCGCCGCAATCGCGGCATTTGTGCCAGAGCGTATCCTCGCTCGTCCGCTTCGAGATGAAGGGGATGCGATTGCGGACCTTGTTGAACCAGTTCATCGGCGACTCCTTGTTCAGGCCGCTTATAGCGGCGCCAGGGCGGGATGCGAATGCGGACGCCGTATGGCTGTCGCGCGGCGGACCAAGAGATCGCACAAAGCCACAAAGTCACGAAAAAGGATTGGATCGGGACTCGCCCTGCATGCCCCCTTTGTGCCTTCGTGGCTTTGTGTGACAAATTTGCAGCTAGGCTGCCCGCACCGCCTCGACGAAGGCCTTGATCCTGGTCGCATCCTTGATCCCCGGCGCGCTTTCGACGCCCGAGGAAACGTCTACCAGCGGCGCGCCGGTCATCTCCAGCGCGCGGGTGACATTGTCCGCCGTCAGCCCGCCCGAAAGCCCCCAGGGCTGGCGGTGCGTGTATTTTTCGAGCAATTTCCAGTCGAGCGTCTTGACCGTCCCGCCGGGCAGCCGCGAGGCCTTGGGTGTGCGCGCATCGAACAAGATGCCGTCGGCGACGCCCTTGAAGCGTTTGGCCTTTTCGAGGTCGCTGGCGGTGCTGACGGCAATCGCCTTCCAGATGGTGAGTTTGTGCCGGGCCTTGATCTTCTTCAGTTCCTCGACCGTCTCGTCGCCGTGAAATTGCAGGATCTGCAGCCGCGCGCCGGGGATCGCCCGCTCGAGCAAAGATTCCTCGGCATTGACGAACACGCCGACCCGCGTCACGCCCGGCGGCGCATCCTTGACCAAGGCGCGCGCATCGCGCGGGCGGACGAAGCGCGGGCTATCTTCGGAAAAGACGATGCCGATATGCGTCGCCCCGGCCTCGGCGGCGGCGGCGAGGGCGACAGGCGAGCTGATCCCGCAAATCTTGATCGCGCTTTCGGCCAAGGATCAGAGCGTTGCTTCGATCGCCCGGGCGGCGGTGTCGGGTTCGCCGGCTTGGGTGATCGGCCGGCCGATGACGATGATCGAGGCGCCGTCATGGAGCGCGTCGGCCGGCGTGACGATGCGTTTCTGGTCGCTTTTTTTGCCGTTCGACGGCCGCACGCCGGGCACGACGAAAAAGCCGTCGGGCCAGGCCTTCTTCGCCGCCTTGACCTCGCGGCCCGAACAGACGACGCCGTCGAGCCCGGCGCTGCGCGCGAGCTCGCTCAGCCGCAGCACCTGCTCATGCGCATCGCCGCCGATGACGGTATCGTGAAGATCGGTCTCGTCGAGGCTGGTCAGCACGGTGCCCGCAACCACCTTGGTGTCGATCGACGCCGCCGCCTTGGCGTCCTCCATCATCGCCCGGCCGCCGGCGGCATGGACGGTCAGCACCGCCGGTTCGATCGGCCGCAGTGCCTGGACCGCCTTGGCGACGGTGTTGGGGATGTCGTGAAGCTTGAGATCGAGGAAAATCGGCATGCCGAGCGAGGCCATCTCCCTGACCCCGTGCTGGCCGTTGGCGGCGAAGAATTCGAGCCCGAGCTTGATGCCGCCGACATGGTTTTTGACGGCGCCGGCGATCTCCCTGGCCTTCTCGAGATCGGGCGTGTCGAGCGCGACGAAGATCGGGCTTCTCACGAAGGGGACTCCGGCCTCGGATCGGTCTCGGCTCCCGGCGCGCGCGCGGGCGTCGGTTCGGGATCGGTCTCGGCTCCCGGGGGGGCCGTGACCTCCGGCGCGGGATCGGTCTCGGTTCCCGGAGCGGGCGCCGGCGAAACGGCGGTCAATTCGCTCGGCCGTTCGGGCGTCTGGAACTGTTTGATCCCGCGCAGATCCGACACTTCCCTCTCCATCGTGTCGAGGCGGCGCATCAGCCGCCATTGTTTGGTGCGATAATAGATCATCGTCGGCAAAAAGCCGATCAGAAATATGACGATCAGCAGCACCGGAAGTTTCACGTCGGCCTGCAGCCCGCTCCACATATTGAGCGTGACCGGCGTCCAGTTGTTGATCGACATGATGACCACCAATGCCGAAACCACCACCCAGAAAACTGTCTTCAGAAAATCCATCGCGATCCCGTGTGTGTTTGGCCCGTCTTAGCCCTCGGCTCGCTGCTTGGCCAGTCGAGGGGCAGGCGCGGAAAGTGAGCCCCGTTCACCCGACCTGCGCATCGATCTCGTCGATCAGCGATTCGATATGGGTCAGCCGGCCGCGTTCCTCGGCAAGGATGCGGCGGAAGATGGCGCGCTTGAGCTCCGCCACCCGGCCGGCGGCGAGGCTCTTGGTGTCGGGCAGCGTCGAGACGAGGATGTCGATCAGCCGCTCGGCGCCGTGCAGCCGACCCCACAGATAATCGTTCTCGCGATAGGTGCGGCTGAAAAAGGCGCCGAAGCTGTTGAATTCGATGCCCTTGAGCGTCGCCTCGGCGCCGCCTTCGCGGATCGAGCGCGCATCCTCTGGCGCGATCCTGTCGACCTTGACCGGATCGAATTCGTCGAGCCCTTCGCCCTGCAGGAAGGGCAAGGTGGCGATGTCGAAAAAGGGAAAGCCGAGATAGGCGAGCAGCAGCGAGCGGCGGGCTTCCTTCGCCAAC
>JAIVHR010000305.1 GCA_020200935.1 Sphingomonadales bacterium | reverse complement strand
GCCTTCGGCGATCGGCGCCTTGATCGGGCCCCGATAGACGATGTGGACCCGCCGCTCTCCGGCGAGCCCAGCAGGCACCGTCATCGCGAGATTGCGCGGCGCCACGAGGCCGACCTCGCCGGCGTCGCCGAGCTGCACCTGCGCGGTGCCGATGCGCGCGCCTTGCGACAGCAGCTTGCGCGAATCCCAGGCATTGAATCCCCATTCCATGAAACGCGTCGCTTCGGAGACGCGCCCATCATAGCTGTCGAGACCGGCGATCACCATCACCAGCCGCCGGCCCTCCTGCTCGGCCGAGCCGGTAAAGCCGTAGCCCGCTTCTTCGGTATGGCCGGTCTTGAGGCCGTCGGCGCCGTCGACCTGGCCGAAGAGCGGGTTGCGGTTGGGCTGGGTGATCGGGTTGTCGTTGCCCATCGTCCGGCCCCAGGTGAATTCCCGCCGCGGATAGAATTGCGCATAGAGATCCGGATATCGGCGGATTGTCGCCACCGCAAGCCGGGCGAGATCGCGCGCGGTGACGTAGCTGCGGCCTTCGTCGGGCCAGCCCGTGCTGTTGCCGAAGCGGCTATTGTCGAGCCCCAATTGCTCGGCCTTGCGGTTCATCAGCGCAGCGAAGGCGCTTTCCGTCCCCGATATGCATTCGGCAAGCACGACGCTCGCATCGTTGCCCGAGACAGTGACCACCCCGTGCAGCAAGTTTTCGATGCTGACCCGCTCGCCGGCCGAGAGAAACATGGTCGATCCGGCGCTGTGCCATTCGCGCCAGGTGTCGGGGCGTACACGGCATTCCTCGTCGAGCGTGTGCTCGCCCTGCGCGATCAGATCGAATACGACATGGATGGTCATCATCTTGGCCATCGAGGCTGGCGGGATGCGCCGGTCGGCGTCGCGCGACAGCAGCACCGCGCCCGAGCTCATATCGTACATGAAAGCGACCGGCGCAGCGCCGTCATATCGGGGGCGCTCGGCGACCGCATCGCCCAATGCGAAACTCAAAACAAGAGTCAGGACAAACACGCGGCGGAACATCAAAGCTTCCTCAACGGCTACGGGCGGGACGAATCCCGGAAAATGCGGGCGTCGGTGAGACCGGCCTGCCGGGCTCGGGCAAGCGTGGATTCGGCGGCCCTGCTATCAGGAAACGGCCCGAGGCGCACCCGGTTTAACCCGCCGCCATCGACAATTCGCACTGGTCCCAGACTGCGCGCCCGATCGGCTAGCCGGCGGGCATTGGCGGCGTTCGAAAAGGCGCCGAGCTGGACGTAATACTCGCCGGTTGCCCGCGGAAGGGGCGCTGTCGTCGCGGCCGATGGGGGCGGCGAAGTCCGGTCGGCCGGCGGAGGGACAGAAACCGCGTCGACCGTACCGGAGGCTTCGGGTGGCGGCGTCGCCGGCGGGATGATGCCGCCGCCATCGGCGAGCCGAGCCCGCAGCGCCTCAAGCAGTTGCTCGGAGGTCGCAAACCGGGCCGGCGCAGCCTGGCCAGCGCGCACCCGCGCTCTGTCCGCTTCGGGCGGTTGGACCCGGCGCACGCGGACCGGCGCGACGCCCCGATCTTCGATGCCGAGCAATCGGGCCGCGCCGACCGAGAGATCGATGATCCGGTTTTCGGCAAAAGGTCCGCGATCGTTGACGCGGACGAGGATCGTCTCGCCGTTATCGAGCGAGGTGACCTCGACATAGGAGGGCAGCGGCAGCGTCCGGTGCGCAGCGCTGACGCCATCGGGGCGGAAGGCCTCGCCGTTGGCGGTCGGGCGGCCGGCGAGACCCTCGCCATAAAAGGTCGCATAGCCGACCTCGTCATAATGCTCGGGGTTGGAGGGTGTGTAGGTG
>JAIVHR010000304.1 GCA_020200935.1 Sphingomonadales bacterium | reverse complement strand
CACCATCAAGGATGCCGATATCGTCTTTTGCGTCCGCGGGCCGGAAGCGGCGGAGCTGGCCGGGGCGAGGCCCGGCGCGCGGCTGGTCGGGGCGCTCGATCCGTTCAACCGCAAAGCCCTTGTCGAGGGATATGCCCAGGCCGGCATCGAGGCGCTGGCGATGGAATGGATGCCGCGCATCACCCGCGCCCAGTCGATGGACATCCTCTCCTCGCAATCGAACCTCGCTGGCTACAAGGCGGTGCTCGACGCGGCGGCCGAATATGGCCGCGCCTTCCCGATGATGATGACGGCGGCGGGCACCGTCCATCCGGCGCGCGTCTTCGTGATGGGGGTCGGCGTCGCCGGGCTTCAGGCGATCGCGACGGCCAAGCGCCTCGGCGCGCAGGTCTCGGCGACCGACGTGCGCAGCGCGACCAGGGAGCAGATCCAGAGCCTCGGCGCCAAACCGATATTCGTCGAGGAGGTCGAAGGCATCGAGGGCGAGGGCAGCGGCGGCTATGCGACCGAAATGTCCGAGGAATATCAAAAGGCGCAGGCCGAGCTGGTCTCGAAGCACATCGCCAAGCAGGATATCGTCATCACCACCGCGCTGATCCCCGGCAAGCCCGCGCCGCGGCTGATCTCCGACGCGCAGCTGGCGACGATGAGGCCCGGCAGCGTGATCGTCGACCTCGCCGTCGAGCAGGGCGGCAATGTCGAAGGCGCGGTTGCCGGCGACATCGTGGTGAAGCACGGCGTGAAGATCGTCGGCCACCGCAACGTCGCCGGACGGCTGGCGGCCGACGCATCGGCGCTTTACGCCCGCAATCTCTACAACTTCCTCTCCGCTTTCTGGGACGAAGAGACGAAACAGCCGGTGCTGCCCGAGGACGACGAAATCGTCCAGGGCGTGACGCTGACCCGGGGTGGACGGGTCGTTTCGGCACGATTGCAGGAAAATCAAGGGAAATCCTCGTGAAGCGAATGTTGATCCTCCTTGTTGTGTTCGGTGGTTTGACAGGCTGCACTGGCATCGACCCGACGCGGACTCTCACGACAATCTGGATGGTACAGCCGGCCGAAGTGCCGAGTGAAGAGGTTACCGTATCTTCGGGGGATCTGGTGCTGCGCCAGCCGCTCCATCCGACGGCTCTGGCGGTGCTCGAGGCCGACCTTCAGCATGGCAGCGGGGACGACGATTTCTTGCCGGCCGGGACCAGGCTGTTCGAGGTGCAGAATGCTTCCGCTCAGGTTTTCTGTGCGCTGAACCTGGCCTATACGCCCGACCTGCAGCGAATTCTGCTGGGCACATCCTCGGCGCAGCGCTGTCTGGTGGATGCGAACAACGATTCGCTGTTCGAAGGCAAGTTCGTCTTTCATTCGCCGATACAGGGGCTCCCTCTTGTGGAGGGCCAACTGCCGAAAGATCCCGATCCGGTCGAACCTCCCGTGCCCTATCGGCGAGGATCGCCCTCGGAGGTTGGCGACGAGTATTTCGTCGGCATCCGGTATGAGGGGAAGCCGCTTTTGTACAACCGGCGAAATTTCAGGATACGGTTCGGCAATTCCCAATCTCAGGATGGTCTGACCAATTTCAGCTACACATCCGGCGACGACTATCCGAAATCCCATAATATGTTGGGATCGCAATTCACTATCGTTGCCGAAGATGATGGAACATTGACCATCCGCATCGACCGAATGATGCCGCTTCAGCCGTTCAGCGTGACCCAAACGGTCAGCTATCGATTCTATTGATTGGGGGCTGAAAGATGGACTTCATTTCGATCCTTTCGATCTTCGTGCTGGCCTGTTTCATCGGCTATTATGTCGTCTGGTCGGTGACGCCGGCGCTG
>JAIVHR010000183.1 GCA_020200935.1 Sphingomonadales bacterium | reverse complement strand
GGGCAGTTCGGCCTCGCGGGCGAGCTTGGCTTCGGGCATCGCGGTCATACCGATCACGTCGCAGCCCCATTGGCGATAGAGTTCGCTTTCGGCGCGCGAGGAGAATTGCGGACCTTCCATCGCGAGATAGGTCGCGCCGCGATGGCTGGTCGCGCCGGCCGCCTTGGCCGCCGCCTCGGCCATGCCGGACAATCGCGGGCAGACCGGGTCGGCCATCGAGACATGGCCGACGACGCCGTGGCCGAAAAAGCTCTTCGGCCTTGCGAAGGTCCGGTCGATAAACTGGTCGACGATGACGAAATCGCCCGGCGCCAGCCCCTCGCGCAGCGATCCGCAGGCCGAAAGCGAAATCACGTCGGTGCAGCCGGCGCGCTTCAGCACGTCGATATTGGCGCGATAATCGACCTGGCTCGGTCCGAGCCGGTGGCCCTTGCCGTGGCGCGGCAGGAAGACGAAGCGCCGGCCCGCGATATCGCCGACCGTCACCGGGGCCGAGGGCTCGCCCCAGGGGCTGGCGACGGCGATCTCCTGCGCATCTTCGAGCGCCTCCATCGCGTAGAGCCCGGAGCCGCCGATCACGCCGATCACCCAATCCTGTTTGTCCATTGAACTTATTCCCCGCCTCGGAGTAGGAACATTGTGCGGGCCGATGACGGCCCGTCCGCGCTTCACGGAGTATCCAAGCCTCATGTCGAAGACCAGCCTTGCCGCCGCGATATTGCTGCTGAGCGCCGCCGCGATGCCCGCCCATGCCCAGAGTTCGATCGCGGGCCGCTGGGTGACCGAGAATAACCGCGCCGTCGTCAACATCCAGCCCTGCGGCAACGCCTTTTGCGGGCGGGTCGAGCGGATCCTCGTCGACGAGCCGGGCGCCGCCGATGCGCGCGACAGGCGCAATCCCGATCCGTCGCTGCGCGATCGCCGCATCGTCGGCAGCCGGATCCTCTGGGGGTTCACCCGCAACGGCAACGCCTATAGCGGCGGCCGGCTCTACGATCCGGAATCGGGGCGGACGGTCGACGGGCGGCTGGCGCTCAATGGAAACAGGCTGCGCGTGACCGGATGCGTTCTCGGCGGCACGATCTGCCGGACGCAGAACTGGACGCGGAGGCGGTAGCTCCTATTGCTCGACGCCATGGGTACACTCTACCCCATCGAACCTGCTAAATTCTTCTTCAATGCCAGCATTGCGACATCTGTTATCCTGCCGTTCACGGCCATGACGGAACGGTTCGACATTTTCGCGGCGGCCACCTTTCTGAATTTCGCGCTCTTTCATATGATCTGGCTGAGCCAGATTCTGCGGCGCGATACTTATGAAACAGTGGATTTCAGCGTCATCAAGGCGCCGCTCATTGCCTTTGCAGTCCTGGGCAATGGTTCACTGATTTTGTTTGTTTCGCTCAAAGGCTAAGCCCCCACAACCTCCTGCTCGATGGTGCCGAAGGTGGCGTGGCCGTGCTCGTCTTCCATCCAGATGCGCACCGTGTCGCCGGGTTTCAGGAACTCGGTCTTCATCTCGCCTTCGAGGATTTTCTCGACCATGCGCAGCTCGGCGAGGCAGCTGTAACCTCGGCCGCCCTGGTCGATCGGCTTGCCCGGGCCGCCATCCTCGTCGCGGTTGGAGACGGTGCCCGAGCCGATGATCGAGCCGGCGACGAGGTCGCGGGTCCTGGCGAGATGGGCGACGAGGGTGCCGAAATCGAAGGTCATGTCCTCGCCGGCGTCGGCCCTGCCGAAGGGCTTGCCGTTGAGATCGACCATCAGCGGCCCCGAAAGCTTGCCGTCCTGCCAGTTCGGCAGCTCGTCGGGAGTGACGAAGACCGGCGAGAAGGCGCTTGCCGGCTTGGACTGGACGAAGCCGAAGCCCTTGCCGAGCTCGCCGGGGATCAGGTTGCGCAGCGAGACGTCGTTGACGAGGCCGATCAGTCGGATCGCGCCGAGCGCGTCGTCGCGGCTCGCCCCCTGTTTCACATCGCCGGTGACGACGACGATCTCGGCCTCGAGGTCGCAGCCCCAGTCGGTGTCGGGCAGCGGTATCGGATCGCGCGGGCCGATGAAGCTGTCCGATCCGCCCTGATACATCAGCGGATCTTCCCAGAAGCTGTCGGGAATTTCGGCGCCGCGCGCCTTGCGCACCAGCACCACGTGGTTGACGTAGGCCGAGCCGTCGGCCCACTGATAGGCGCGCGGCAGGGGCGAGGCCGCCTCGCGTTCATGGAAGCGCTGTTTGGGGATGGCATCGTGGGCGAGGTCTCGCGACAGCGCCTCGAGCTTCGGCGCGACGGCATCCCAATCGTCGAGCGCCGCCTGCAAGGTCGGCGCGACATGCGTCGCATCGGCGTACCAGGCGAGGTCGTGGCTGACGACGACGAGCTTGCCGTCCCGCCCGTGCTTGAGCGATCCCAATTTCATACATGGCTCCTGTCGATTATATCCTGTTCGCACGCAACGAACGCAAGGTCCGCCGACATGTTGCATGGCGCGCACCGGGCGGCGCGTCCAGCCGAACTTCGGGCGCCGTGATTCCCAGGGGCTACCAGTCTATCGGCCACCCGATAGTCTGCCATGCTGGTTAACGCGATGCTGCACGCAAAACAGGGATTTTTTGACCATTGATTCCGCCCGGGCGGATCAGGCCATCGTGATATCAATGACTTAGCTTTCGGCGCGCGGCCGTTAAGATTGTAATTTAGTTGCGCAGGCTATCGCGTTGGGTCCACGGCTCACCGTAATCCGGTTGTAATGCTGCGACGCACAATGCAGTTAGTCCTCACAGACACGGCCCGCCGTGCGAGCGCTCTGGTTCAGGAGGAACAGCGCCGCGGCAGGGAAGTCGTGATTGAGAGCGGGACAGCCCACAATTCGAGTTTTTTAAAGCCGGCAGGCCGCTCGCCTTCGCGCATCTGATGGAGTTCTGAATGTCCTTGGGTCGCAAGGCGTTTTTGTCACTTACCGCGGCGGTCGTCCTTGGTGGCGCCGCCATTTTGCCGATGGCCACCGGTTTCGCGTCGGAAGATGCCGAAGCCGTGGTTGCCGAGGCGGATGCCGAGCTGCTCGCTGCGGCCGGCATCGAGAGCGACCCCTCGGACGGGCCGGTTGAAGAACGGGTGATCGATCTCGATCGCCAGGCCGAGATCGTCGACGAGATTCTCGCTCGCGACGGCCACAGGCTCCCCGAGATCGAGGAGCCGGCCGAGACGGCGATCAACGATACGCGCGACGAAGAGCTCGATTGCCTCGCCAAGGTGATCAGCAACGAGGCGCGCGGCGAACCGCGCAGCGGCCAGCTCGCCGTCGCCCAGGTCGTCATGAACCGCGTCGAATCGCCGCTCTTTCCGAACAGCATCTGCGGCGTCGTCTATCAGCGGGCGCAATTCTCGAATATCCGGGGGCATCATCCCCGGCGTTCGGGCGCGCAATGGGAGCGCTTCGTCGAAATCGCCATCGACGCGCGCAACGGGATCAGCCAGCCGGTGGTCGGCGAGGCGCTGTTCTTCCACGCCAATTACGTCCGCCCCGCCTTCGCCCGCCGCAAGACGCGGCTCGGCCAGGTCGGCGCGCACATTTTCTACCGGTAATCTTCCTCCCCCTTAGTATTACCGGTCGAGAGGGCCGTCTCCCTTGTGGAGGCGGTCCTTTTCGATTCTGAAGTCCTCCCTGTCGCGAAGCGGTGGGGAGGATCTAGCCGAGCCCTTCCTCGAAATGCCCGTCGATCAGTATGAAGGCCATCCGGCAGATCCGGTCCGACCTGTTCGACCAGGCATGGCTGGTGCCGCGCTGGATGACGATGTCGCCGGCTTCGAGCGGGATCGCTTCCCGGTCGAGGACCAATGTGATTTCGCCTTCGAGCACGATGCCGTAATCGACCGTTTCCGTGCGGTGCATGAAGGGATGCGATCCCTCGGCGTCCGTATGGGTCGAGGCGCCATGCGCGCCGATCGCCGCGAAGGCGGCGCGGGCCTGCTCGGGCGTGATGTTGATCCTGTCATCGTCGGGCGGAAAATCGACCAGCCGGATGCGCGTTCCTCCCGCGGGCGGCTCGAGCCGAATGCCGTCTTCAGCAGGTTCGCCTGATGCGCGATCGATCGGCGCGGGCGTCGCGCGCGTGTTCCAGATCTCGTGAAAGACGGCGCCCTCCTCATCCTCGCCCATCGCGACGATCCGCGGCGGTGGGCCGTCTTCGAGCAGGATCGAATGGCCCTTCTCGTCATGGCCGGTGACGATGCGGCGGGATGGCTTGGGCATGGTGGTCCTTCCTCTCGATCTGTTTCTTTCGGACTATAGACTCCTATCGTCATTCCCGCGAAGGCGGGAATCCATGGTGCGGGCGGTTCGATGGATCCCCGCTTTCGCGGGGATGCAGAGGAAGGGGATGATCCGTGGATTTCAGCCTGAGCGACGAGCAGCGCGAATTGCAGCAAGCGGCGCGGCGTTTCGCGCGTAGCGAGCTTGCCGATGTCGCGCGCCAGGTCGAGGAGACCGACGAGCCGCTGTCGGCCGACTGGAAGTGCAAGCTCGGCGAGCTCGGCTTTCTCGGCGTCAATCTTCCCGAAACCCATGGCGGGCTCGGGCTCGGCGCGCTCGAGGCGCTGCTGGTGCTCGAGGAATTCGCGCAGGTCTCGCCGGGAATTGCCTTTCCGGTGTTCGAAAGTTCGGTCGGGCCGATCATGGCGATCGAGCGCTTCGGCGGGGAGGCGCTCAAGCGGCGCATCATCCCCAAGGTCTGCGCTGGCGAGCATGTCGTCGCCGTCGCCATGTCCGAACCCGAGGCCGGCACCGCGCTGACTGATCTGACGACCAGCGCGCGCGAGGAAGACGGCGAAATCGTGCTCAACGGCACCAAACGCTGGTGCTCGGGCGGCGGACGGTCGGACGGCTATCTCGTCTATTGCCGCTTCACCGACGAGCCCGGAGCAAAGGGCATCGGTGCGGTCTATGTCGATAAGGGCGCGGCGGGACTGAGCTTCGGCGAGCGCGAGCGGCTGATGGGCTTTCGCGGCGTGCCGAGCGCCGACATCTTCCTCGATGACGTCCGTGTACCGAAAGAGAATGTCGTCGTCGGCGCCGGCGGCTTCAAAAAGCTGATGGAGGCCTTCGATCTCGAACGCTGCGGCAACGCGACAATGTCGCTCGGGATCGCGGCGGGCGCGGTCGAGAAGGTCGGCGAATATATCCAGGAGCGGCGGGCCTTCGGCAAGCCGCTGATCGATTTCCAGGCCGTGCAATTGAAGCTCGCCGAGATGACGATGCAGGTCGAGGCGTCGCGTCTCCTCATCCACCGCGCCGCCTGGGCCGCCGAGCAGGGCTTCCCCTCGGTGCTCGACAGTTCGATGGCCAAATGCTTCGCCAACGAGATGGTCCGCGAGGTGACCGGCAAGGCGATGCAGGTGATGGGCGGCTACGGCTATTCGAAACAGTATGACATCGAGCAGCGGATGCGCGACGGCTGGGGCTGGGGCATCGCCGGCGGCGCGATCGACGTGCAGAAGGTGAATATCGCGGCCGCGATCGCCGGGCGGCGGTTCAACCAGCGGGCGAAGTGATTGTGCTCCTGCCTTCGTAGGAGCACAGCATCGTCATTGCGAGGAGGCCGCGGGCCGACGCGGCAATCCAGAGCCATGGGAGATAGGCAAGCCGATTGTGCGGGCCTGGATTGCTTCGCTGCGCTCGCAATGACGGAATTCGTAACCCCTAATACCCGACCGCCTGCCCGTCCTTGCGCATCTCGGTGGCGCCCGAATAGACGCCGGTCTCGGGATCGCGGGCGATCGCCTGATAGCCGCCGAACATGATGCCGTCTGAGACGACCTCGACATTGTGCCCCATCGCGCGCAGCCGCTCGACGGTTTCGGTCGGGATGCCAGCCTCGACATAAAGCGTGCCGAGCAGATCGGCGCCGGTGCCCGCGAGATCCTGCGTCGGCTGGCGGCCGCCGTCATGGTTCAATCGCGCCGCGTCGCCGGCCTCCTGCAGGTTCATGTCGAAATCGACGAGGTTGATCAGCACCTGGACGTGGCCCTGCGGCTGCATCCCGCCGCCCATCAGCCCGAAGCTCATGTAGGGCTCGCCATTGCGCATCACGAAGGCGGGGATGATCGTGTGGAAAGGCCGCTTGCCCGGCGCGTAGACATTGGGATGGTCGGGATCCAGCGAGAAGAGCTCGCCGCGATCCTGAAACATGAAGCCCAATCCATCGGCGACCAGCCCCGATCCCATGCCGCGATAGTTGGACTGAATCAGGCTGACCATCATGCCGCTCTCGTCGGCGACGGTCACGTAGGTCGTGTCGCTTGTGCCCTCGATCCGCGGATCGCCGGGGGCGAATTCGGGGCTGGCGCGCTCCGGATCGATCTCGGCGAAGCGGCGGCGACCATATTCGTCGGACAGCAGCCCCTCGACCGGTATCTCGGCGAAGGCCGGATCGGCATAATAGCGGGCGAGATCCTCGAAGGCCAAGCGCTTGGCCTCGGTGATGTAATGGAGCACCTCGGCCGATCCGCGCGGATATTGCGCGAGATCGATATTCTTGAGGATGTTGACCATCTGCAGCGCCGCGAAGCCCTGGCCGCTGGGCGGCAGCTCGCAGAGCGCATAGCCTTCGCGATAGTCGGCGCAGCCCGGCTCGACCCATTCGCTCTCATGCGCGGCGAAATCCTCGTAGCGCAGATCGCCGCCGATCCGCCGCATATAGGCGTCGATCGTCCGCGCGATCGGTCCCTCGTAGAATGCCTCGCGCCCGCCCTCGGCAATCAGGCGCAAGGTGTTGGCGAGGTCGGGGTTGCGGAAGATTTCGCCGACCTCGGGCGCGCCGTCGGCGAAATATGTCGCCCGCGCATTGCCGAACTCGCCGATCGTATCCTCGAGCTCCTCGAAGCGCGCCAGGTTCATCGCGAAATAGCCGGCAATGACGGGCGAGATGGGAAAGCCGTTTTCGGCATAGGAGATCGCCGGCGCCAGCACTTCCTCCATGCCGAGCCGGCCGAAACGACCATGCAGCTCGAACCAGCCATCGACGGTGCCGGGCACGGTGACGGGCAAATGGCGCTGCCGCCGGCCTGGAGGATGTCGATCGCCACCTGGCTCGCGAGCGGATGCGCGGTCGCCGCCATACCGTGCTCGGCATAGACCGGGCTGCGCGACCAGGCCTCGCCGACCGGCCGTCCGCCGGGACCGATATCGAGGACGGGGGCGGCCTGTTCGGCTTCGGCGGTTTGCCCAGCGGCCGGCGGTGCGAGTGCCAGCGCTCCGAGCGTGGCGATGGCGGATGCGATGGCAGTCTTGATCATGGGTCGTCCTCGGTTTTGAATTGGTGTGGTTACTCGCAGTTTTTCGCGCCGGCGTCCAATTGGCGTCCGCTCCCCTGAAGGGGAAGAAGATAACAGTGTCTTCCCTTTTGCGGGCCAACCCGCCAAGGCGCGCCGGTGCTCACCTTTCTCCGCATCAACGCCCGCTGGATCGCGGGGGGCTTTCTGCTCACCTTCTTTTCGAGCTTCGGCCAGACCTTCTTCATCGGCCTGTCGGGCGGCGAGCTGCGCGCGAAATTCGATCTGTCGGACGGCGATTTCGGGCTGCTCTACATGGCGGCGACGCTGATGAGCGCGGCGACCCTCCCCTGGCTCGGCCGGACGCTCGATTACATGCCGGGCTGGAAGGTCGCGCGCTTCGTCATCCCGTGCCTCGCCGGCGCCTGCCTGCTGATCGTCTTCGCGCCGAGCCTGATCTTCCTGCTCCTCGCGCTCTATCTGCTGCGGCTCTTCGGCCAGGGGATGATGACGCATACGGCGCTGACCGAGATCGGCCGCTGGTTCGCCGCCGGTCGCGGCAGGGCGACCTCGCTCGTCGTGCCGGGCCACCAGGCGGGCGAGGCGGTGCTGCCGGTAACGTTCGCATTGATCGCCGGCGCGCTCGGCTGGCAGGCGGCCTGGCTCGGCGGCGCGGCATTGCTGATGATCGTCGCCTTGCCCGCGATCCTCTGGCTGTTTTCGGTCGAGCGTGTGCCGATGAGCGCCGCCGACGCCGAGCAGCCGCCGCACACCGCGCGCGACTGGACGCGCGCCGATGTGTTGCGCGATCCCGCCTTCTATCTGCTGCTCGTCGGCGTGCTCGCGCCGCCCTTCATCGGCACGACGGTGTTCTTCCACCAGGATTATTTCGTCGAGCTGCGCGGTTACGACCCGCTCGCCTTCGCCGCGGCCTTTCCGGTGATGGCGGCGACGACGGTGCTCTTCGCGCTGATCTGCGGCGGGTTGATCGACCGGTACGGGGCACTCCGGATCCTGCCCTATTTCCTGATCCCGCTGGCCGTGGCGAGCGCGGCGGCCGGGCTCGTGACGCCGGTCTGGGGCGTCTACCTCTTCATGTGTCTGCTCGGCGTCAGCTACGGCTTCACTTCGACCCTGGTCGGTGCGCTCTGGCCCGAAGTCTACGGCATCAAGCATCTCGGCGCGATCCGCGCGGTGATCGTCGCGGCGATGGTCTTCGCGACCGCGCTCGGCCCGGGCATCACCGGCGCGCTGATCGACCGCGGGATCGGACTTCCGGTCCAGATGCTCTGGATGGCGGGCTGGTGCCTCGCCGCATCGATCGCGCTGGCGATCATCACGCCGCGATTGCGGGCGAGAAGCCGAACGCGGTAGGAGTTGCGGAACAAGCCAGGAGACACTTGCATGCCCGACGCCGTCATCGTCTCGACCGCCCGCACGCCGATCGGCAAGGCCTATCGCGGGGCGCTCAACAACACCCATGGCTCGACGCTCGCCGCGCATGTCATCCGGGCGGCGCTTGAAAGGGCGAGGGTCGCGAGCGAGGAGGTCGAAGATGTGCTCCTGGGCTCGGCGCATCCCGAGGGCGCGACCGGCAACAATATCGGCCGATCCGCGGCGATCGAGGCGGGGCTGCCGGCTTCGGTCGCCGGCGTCACTGTCGACCGCAAATGCGCCTCGGGGTTGCAGACCATCGCCATGGCCGCCCAGCGCATCCGCGCCGGCGAGGAGGGCATCTATGTCGCGGGCGGCGTCGATTCGGTGTCGCTGGTGCTGCCCAACAAGAACCTGACGCGCTATCAGTCGGACGGCGTACTCGCGACCAAGCCCGAGCTCTATTGGACGATGATCGAGACCGCCGAATATGTCGCCGACAGATACCGCATCCCGCGCGAGGCGCAGGACGAATATGGCGCGCAGAGCCAGCAGCGGATCACCGCCGCGCATGAGGCCGGGCGGCTCGATGACGAGATCGTCCCGATCACCGCGGTGAAGCTCCACAAGGACAAGGA
>JAIVHR010000303.1 GCA_020200935.1 Sphingomonadales bacterium | reverse complement strand
AGCGTCGGCAGCGAGGCGATCGTCGCCGGCGTCGAGGATGCCGGGCGCCATGCCGAGCACATCGCCGAGCGCGAAGCCTGCGGCGACCGCCTCGTCGAGCTGGCGCGCCCCGGCGACCGGATCGTGGTGATGGGCGCGCGCGACGATTCGCTGAGTGCGTTCGCAAAGGATGTGTTGGGGCGGCTTTAAGAACACTTCTCCCTCCTCTTCAGAGGAGCGGCTTTGCAGGACTAGCGTTCCCCAAATGTTCTCGCTATAGGAACCGCATGGCAAAGCCGCAGAAACGCTATGTCTGCCAGGCCTGCGGGGGCATCGCCTCGAAATGGCAGGGGCAATGCGCCGATTGCGGCGAATGGAACACGCTGATCGAGGATGGCGGCGGCGTCGTCACGGTGTTTCAGAAGAAGCACAATCTGCAATCGGGCGGCACCGCCTTCCAGCTTGTCGGGCTCGACAGCGAGGCGAAGCTGCCCGATCGCATGTCGACCGGGATCGCCGAATTCGATCGCGCGCTGGGCGGCGGGCTGGTTGCCGGATCGGCGACATTGCTCGGCGGCGATCCGGGGATCGGCAAATCGACGCTTCTCCTCCAGGCGGCGGCCGATATCGCGCGGCGCTCCGGGTCGGTGGCCTATATCTCTGGCGAGGAGGCGGCCGACCAGATCCGGCTGCGCGCCCGCAGGCTCGGCCTCGGCGACGCGCCGCTCAAGCTCGCCGCGGCGACCTCGGTGCGCGATATCCTGACCACGCTCGGCGAAAGCGAGCCGCCGGCCTTGCTGGTCATCGATTCGATCCAGACCATGCATTCGGACCTGATCGAAGGCGCGCCGGGCACCGTCAGCCAGGTCCGCGCCTCGGCGCAGGAGCTGATACGCTTCGCCAAGCAGCGCGGCACCGCGCTGATGCTGGTCGGCCATGTCACCAAGGACGGCGCGATCGCCGGCCCGCGCGTGCTCGAGCACATGGTCGATACGGTGCTCTCCTTCGAAGGCGAGCGCAGCCATCAATACCGCATCCTGCGGGCGACCAAGAACCGTTTCGGCGGCACCGACGAGATCGGCGTCTTCGCGATGGAGGAGGGCGGCCTCGCCGAGGTCGGCAATCCCTCCTCGCTGTTCCTCTCGGCGCGGCAGGAGGATGTCAGCGGGACGATCGTCTTTCCGGCGCTCGAAGGCACGCGGCCGGTGCTCGTCGAGGTGCAGGCGCTGGTCGTGCGGCTGGCGAGCGGGGCGACGCCCCGGCGCGCCGTGGTCGGCTGGGATTCGGGACGGCTGGCGATGGTGCTTGCGGTGCTCGAGGCGCGCTGCGGGCTGAGTTTCGCGACCAGCGAGGTCTATCTCAACATCGCCGGCGGCTATCGGCTGACCGATCCGGCCGCCGATCTCGCGGTCGCCGCCGCGCTCGTCTCGGCGCTGTCGGAACAGCCGATCGCCGCCGATACGGTGGGGTTCGGCGAATTGTCGCTGTCGGGCGAATTGCGCCCGGTCGCCCATGCCGGGCTTCGGCTGCGCGAGGCGGCGAAGCTCGGTTTCGCCCGCGCATTGGTGCCGAGCGCGATCGAGGAGAAGGGCGGCATGGCGCTTTCGGGCTTCGTCAAGCTGCGCGATCTCGTTGACCATTTGCTGGGCCGCGACTAGCCGGGGCTCATGACCGCACTCGATGGCATTGTCCTGATACTGGTCGGCGGCGGCGCCGTGCGCGGCGGCTTTCGCGGTTTCACCTACGAGGCCGCGACGCTCGCCGCCTGGGTGCTCGGCATCGTCGCGCTGCGGCTGTTCTTCACGCCGGTCGCCAACTGGCTCGCAGACGGCTTCGCCTCGCCGGGCTTCGCCGCGGTGATCGCCTTCGCGAT
>JAIVHR010000134.1 GCA_020200935.1 Sphingomonadales bacterium | reverse complement strand
GCATCGCGAGGGCGGAGCTGGCAAGCGTCGGACCGCAAAGCCCGAGAAAGGGGCGCTCGCGGGCGCCGCAAGGAACGCCGACGCCCGCGGCGCGAAATCCCCCTCCCTTTCAAGGGAGGGGTCAGGGGTGGGTGCGTGTCCGCCAGGACGCGCTCGGCTCGAAGAGCCGACGAAGGGCATCGAGCCCTGCGTCGTCTCACCCCACCCCTGTGCCCCTCCCCTGAAGGGGAGGGCAAAGTATCCCCTTCCGGCAAGGAAACTTCATCTCGTCACCCCAGCGAAGGCTGGGGTCTATCCCGGTCAGGCTTTAGCAGACCAGCGAGCCGGGATAGATTCCAGCCTGCGCTGGAATGACGAAATCCTTGTTCAAGGAGGGATGACCGCTGAACGGAAGTGGGCGTCAGCCCTTGACGTCGGCGCCCGCGCCGGCATCCGCATCCGGCGCGCCGCCGGCGCTCGCATCGGCGGTCGGCGCGCAGTTCCATGCGGCTTCCTCATCGCCGACATCGACCGTGCATTCATGCCGGAATTGCTCGCCCGAGGCCGGGTCCTGGAATTCGACATGGCCGCTATAGCGCTCGGCGCTGTCCCTGGTCAGCGTCGGACGGATGTTGGTCGCGCCATTCTGCGAATAGGTCTCGGTGATCTGCTGCTCCATCGTCGCGGTGCTCGGCACGCAGAGCCACGGCACCTCCTCGCCCTCGACCGCCTCGACCGTGCATTCGCGTTGCTCGCTGCGGCCGGTTTCGGGATCGGTATAATCGACCGTGCCGACGAAGCCGCCGTCCTCCGAGGCCGCCAGCGAAACGCTGACATTCTCATAGCCTTCGCCTTCGTAGCTTTCGGTGATCGATTGTTCGAACTGGTCGGCGGTCGGGCCGCAGGCTGCGACCGCGATCGCCAGCGCGGCGATTGGAAATGCTCTTATTGTCATCTGATGGACTCCCCCCGAAAAGCCGCCGCGCATCGCGGCCGCCACGCCGACAAATAGCAACAGTTGGGCCCCCGGCACAGCGGGAAAATCGTCCCCCCCGCTATACGAGCGCCGAATAGATCAGTGTCTTGACCTCGCGGCGGATCGGGTAGACGTTGGAGGGCTGGAGCTGGGTCATGAAGACCATCGTGATCGCCTCGGCCGGATCGACGAAGAAGGCCGTCGAATACATGCCGCCCCAATAATATTCGCCGACCGAGCCCGGCATCATCGAACGCGCGACATCCTGCGTCACCGCGAAGCCGAGGCCGAAACCGGTGCCGGCGAGCTGCGCCTCGCTGAACAGCGAGACCGACATGTCGTGCAGACTCTTGCCGCCGGGCAGATGGTTCATCGTCATCAGATCGATCGTCTTGCGGCCGACGATCCGGGTTTCGCCGAGCATACCCCGGCCGAGCAGCATGCGGCAGAAACGATGATAATCCCTGGTCGTCGAGACAAGCCCGCCGCCGCCCGAGAGCAGCCGGGGTTTCTGCCACCAGCGGCTCTTCGAAGCGCGGTCGGTCAGGATCGGGCCGTCGGGGGTGTAAAGCCAGCAATCGCCGAGCCGATCGGTCTTGTCGTCGGGCACCCAGAAGAATGTGTCCTCCATGCCGAGCGGGGCGAAGATATGTTCGGCGAAATATTCATCGAGCGGTTGGCCCGAGACGCGCTGAACGACCGCGCCGAGCACGTCGGTCGAGACCGAATAGTTCCAGGCCGCGCCAGGCGAGAATTCGAGCGGCAATTGCCCCAGCGCTTCGACGAAGCCGTCGAGATCGTGGTTGCCGTGCCATTTCTCGATTTTCCGCTGGCGATAGGCGAGATCGATATTGCTGCGATTCTGGAAGGCATAGGTCAGCCCCGAAGTGTGGCGCAGCAGATCGAC
>JAIVHR010000133.1 GCA_020200935.1 Sphingomonadales bacterium | reverse complement strand
AGCGAGATATTTAGCGTCCTCACGACCACAGCATCCAGATGACCGCGACGATCACCACGAGCATTCCGATCAACGGCAACACGCTCCTCGGCCTACCCATCGGCATACTCCCTTATCGCGGCTTCGATCTCGGCGATGCGGAAGGGCTGGCCCGAGACCTTGTTCAATGGCCGTGCATCGACCAGATACTGGTCGCGCAGCACGGTCTTCAATTGGCCCTTGTTCATTTCGGGTACGAGGATCTTGTCGTAGCTCTTTAACAATTCACCGAGATTCTTCGGCAGCGGCCAGATATGGCGCAGATGGATATGGGCGACGCTCAGCCCGTCCTCCCGCGCCCGGTTCACCGCCTGGAGGATCGGCCCGTAGGTCGAGCCCCAGCCGACCACGGCGAGCTTTTCTCCGGGTTCGCCGATCTCGATCCGCTGGTCGGGAATCTCGTCGGCGACATTGAGGATCTTCTGCGCGCGGGTGTCGGTCATCCGCTGGTGGTTGGCCGGCGAATAATCGATATTGCCGCTGTCGGCCGATTTCTCGATGCCGCCGATCCGGTGCATCAGCCCCGGCGTGCCGGGCTTGACCCAGGGCCGGGCGAGCTTCTCGTCGCGCATATAGGGATTGAAATGCGCGCCCTCGGCCGGTGCGGTCGCGTAGAATTCGGTCGGGAAGCGTTCGAAATCGCCGACATCGGGCACCTTCCACGGTTCGGCGGCATTGGCGATATAGCCGTCGGTCAAGAGCATCACCGGGGTCATGAAGCGCGTCGCGATGCGCACCGCCAGGATCGCGCATTCGAAAGCGTCGGCCGGCGAGCGGACGGCGATCACCGGCAGCGGCGCATCGCCGTTGCGGCCATAGACCGCCTGGTAGAGATCGGATTGCTCGGTCTTGGTCGGCAGGCCCGTCGACGGGCCGCCGCGCTGCGAATTGACGATCACCAGCGGCAGCTCGGTCATGATCGCCAACCCCATCGCCTCGCCCTTCAAGGCGATGCCCGGCCCCGACGAGCTTGTCACGCCGAGCGATCCGGCATAGCTGGCGCCGATCGCCGCGCAGATCGCCGCGATCTCGTCCTCGGCCTGGAAGGTCGTCACGCCGAACTGCTTCAACCGCGAGAGATGATGGAGGATCGCGCTCGCAGGCGTAATCGGATAGCCGCCGAAGAACATCGGCAGCCCGGCGAGCTTGGCGCCGGCGACGAGCCCCAGCGAGATCGCCTCGGCGCCGGTGACGGTGCGGTAGAGCCCCGGCTCGGTCGGCGCGGCGTCGATATGGCGCGGCGCGAAACCGACCCCGAGCTCGGCCGTTTCGCCATAGGCATGGCCGGCATTGAGCGCGGCGATATTGGCCTGGGCGAGCTCGGGCTTCTTGGCGAATTTCTTTTCGAGCCAGTCGACGATCGGCTGGCGCTTGCGATCGAACAGCCAGAGCGCCAGCCCGAGGGTCCACATATTCTTGCAGCGCAGGGCTTCCTTGTTGCCGAGCCCGAAGGGTTTGACCGCCTCGAGCGTCATCGCCGACATGTCGATCGCCAGCAGTTGCCACCTGGCCAGCGTATCGTCCTCGAGCGGGTTGGTCTCGTAGCCGGCCTTGGAAAGGTTGCGGTCGGTGAAGGCGCCGGAGTCGGCGATCACCAGCCCGCCTTCGACGAGATCGTCGAGATTGGTCTTGAGCACAGGGCCGTCGACAGGGTGAATTGCCCGCCGGTCAGCTGCATCCCGTCGCCGCTGTCGCCGGCGAAGCGGACGACGACCGAGGTGGCCGTCTCGCCGCGCGGCGTTTGCGCTGTCTTAGCCGAACTGGCCATCTGAGTCCCTCAACCCCGCTCTTTCCGGATGTTTATGCGCGTTATGCTCCTCTGACAAACCAGAAAGTCACAGGGCCGGCGCGCTATCGGCGGCCTCGTCCGCCAGCGCCCATATGGTGTCGGTACCGCAAGGCGCAACGATCGCCGCGTCCGCGGCCTGCTCACCGCCCCAGCGGGGGAGCGGGAAGGCTGTGCACCGCCCTCCTGCTGGTCCGCGCGCTCAGCCAGCCGGCGGTGCTGCCGAGATTGGCGGGGCGGGCTTTTGGGGCGTGAATCCCCCTCCCTTTCAAGGGAGGGGTTAGGGGTGGGTGCAGAGCGAGCGGAAGCGAGCGTGAAGAGGTGGGCACCCCTGTCGGCTCTTCGAGCCGAGCTCCCCCGGATCATGTCCGGGGTCGCCCCCACCCCTTGCCCCTCCCCTGAAGGGGAGGGGGAACTATGGTCAAGACTCGCCCCGGCCCTTCGCGCTTGCTATGGCTTACGTAAACGTCAGCCCCTGAGGAGAATATTCCCGATGACCAGCTATGTCCGCCCCGACGTCCAGGGTTTTCTTGCATTCGTCGAGGCGCAGCCCGGCCCCAAGACGCACGAGGTCGAGGCCGCCGATGCGCGCCAGCTGATGGCCGCGATGGTCCAGATGTGCGACCTCGAAGCCGGCGAACTGGCGATCAAACGGGACCTGTCCTTCCCCGGCCCGGCCGGCGAGGTGCCGATCCGGCTCTATGACGCGCAAAACCAGCGCGAGCCCGGCCCGGTGATGGTCTTCTATCATGGCGGCGGCTTCGTCATCGGCGATCTCGAAACGCATGATGGGCTCTGCGCCGAGACCGCGCGGCAGCTCGACATTCCCGTGGTCGCGATCGATTACCGGATGGGCCCCGAAGATCCCTTCCCCGCCGCGCCCGAAGATTGCGAGGCGGCGGCGCGCTGGGTGGCGACGAGCCCCGATGCGCTCGGCCTCGACGTCACCGGCCTCGTGCTCGCCGGCGACAGCGCCGGCGGCAATCTGGCGCTGGTCACCGCGCTGGCGCTGCGCGACGAGGAAGCCGAGGTGCCGGTGATCGCGCTGTGGCCGATCTATCCGGCCTGCGACATGGAGGCGGCCGGCGGATCGATGGACGAATTCGGCGCCGGCAAGCTGCTCGAGGCCGACACGATGAACTGGTTCATGGAGAAATACGCGCCCGACAACAAGGATTGGCGCGCCAGCCCGTCGCTGAGGGACCCGGCGGGTCTGCCGCCGACCGTGCTGGTCACCGCCGGGCTCGATCCGCTGCGCGATCAGGGCCGCGCCTATGCGGCGAGGATGATCGAGGCCGGCGTGCCGGTGGTCTTCCGCGAGGCCAAGGGCAACATCCACGGCTTCTGCAACCTCGCCAAGTAAGGGTGGGGCAAGAGGCGGCAAGGGCTCGATGCCCTTGTCGGCTCTTCGAGCCGAGCGCGTCGTTGCCGACGCGCACCCACCCCTAACCCCTCCCTTGAAAGGGAGGGGCTGCAAGAATTAGAACAACTTATGACCCGATCCCCCCTCCCCTATCGCCCCTGCGCGGGCGTGATGCTCGTCAATGCCGAGAAACGGGTCTTCGTCGGCCAGCGGATCGACCATCGCGAGCATCGCTGGAAGGACGCCTGGCAGATGCCGCAGGGCGGGATCGATCCCGGCGAGGACGCCGAAACGGCCGCCTATCGCGAGCTCGAGGAAGAGACCGGCATCGCGCGTCAGCAGGTCGAGCTGATCGCCCGCGCGAGCAAGGATCTGCGCTACGACCTGCCCGACGAGCTTGTCGGCAAGGTCTGGGGCGGCCGCTATTGCGGCCAGCTGCAAAGCTGGTTCCTGATGCGCTTCCACGGCGAGGATTCGGATATCGACCTCGAAGCGCACAAGCCCGAATTTTCCGCCTGGCAATGGGTCGAGCCGCACAGGCTCCCCGAGCTGATCGTGCCGTTCAAGCGGACGCTGTACGAGCAGCTGCTAGAGGAATTTTCGGAGTATCTGAGGTAAATCCTCCCCGTGCCGAAGGCATGGGGAGGGGGACCACGAAGTGGTGGAGGGGCGCGAGGCGAAGCCGAGCTCCCGCCGCTAACCTAGCGCCTATCCGATGGTTCGTCGCGATGGCCCCTCCACCGGCTTCACCGGTCCCCCTCCCCATTTGCTGCGCAAACGGGGAGGATTTAGCGGGCCTTCGCCCGCGCCCGAAACGCATGCAGCAAAGGCTCGGTATAGCCGTTGGGCTGCCGCGCGCCCTCGAAGACCAGCGCCCGCGCGGCCTGCAGCGCTAGGCTGTCGGGATTGCCGGCCATCGGACGGTAGAGCGGATCATCCGCATTCTGGGCATCGACCTTGGCCGCCATCCGCGCGAAGGCCGCGTCGACATCCGCCTCGCCGCAGACGCCGTGGCGCAGCCAGTTGGCGATGTGCTGCGAGCTGATCCGCAAGGTCGCCCGGTCCTCCATCAGCCCGACATCGTGAATATCGGGCACCTTCGAGCAGCCTACGCCGAAATCGATCCAGCGCACGACATAGCCGAGGATGCCTTGCGCGTTATTGTCGAGCTCCTCGCGGATTTCCTCCTCCGACCAGTTGCGGCCCCCGGCAAGCGGGATGGTCAGCAGCTTTTCGAGCGGCGGGACGCGCTCGCCGGCAATCGCGCGCTGGCGCTCGAAGACGTCGACGCGGTGATAATGGATCGCGTGGAGCGTCGCCGCGGTCGGGCTCGGCACCCAGGCGGTGTTGGCGCCGCTCGTCGGGTGGCCGATCTTGGCCTCCATCATCTCACCCATCCGGTCGGGCGCCGGCCACATGCCCTTG
>JAIVHR010000182.1 GCA_020200935.1 Sphingomonadales bacterium | reverse complement strand
CGCATGCCTCGGGCCGGCTCGACACGCTCGAGGAGCTCGCCCGCTCGGTGCCCAATATCCGCAAGACCCTGCGCTATCTCGGCCCAAACTGGCGCGCGGGCTCGGTCTTGAGCGGCAAGGCGATCGGCAGACTGATCGAGGACCATCTCGGCGATCTGACCTTCGCCGATCTCGACACGCCGACGGTGCTCGTCGCCTCGGACCTCATTTCGGGCGAGACCGTGCTGCTCGACAAGGGCCCGGTGCGCGAGGCGATCCACGCGACCATCGCGCTGCCCGGCATCTTCACCCCGGTCGTCCGCGATCACCAGGTGCTGATAGACGGCGGCGCCGTGATGCCGGTGCCGGTGCGGCCGGCCCGCGCGCTGGCGCCCGATCTTCCGGTCGTCGCGGTCAATCTTCAGGGCGATTATGCCGCGCGCCGCAAGACGGTCGGGATTTCGGACATGTCCGCCGACAAGCTCCGAACGATCGGCGTCATCCGCGCGGCGACCGGGCTGATGCTGTCGGGCTTCGCGCGCCAGCAGCTCGCCCTCGACCCGCCCGATCTCGAGATCGTCATGCCGGTCGGCCATATCGACCCGTCGAACTTCACCAGGGCCGGGGAGCTGATCCGCATCGGGCGCGAGACGGCCGAGGCGGCGATCGACGATATCCGGGCGCTGACGCAACAAAATTAGTATTTCCTGGCAATTGGGTCACATCTGTTGCGTAACTGTGACGCCATTGAGATCATCGATAACATGGATCAATTTCGTTTCTGATCCGCATCGGGGCGTATTATGAATGGCTCCGATAGCCGATCGTTACGCGAAATCGGCCAGAGTCGGACAAAAGCTTCACAAAAGGGTCGCCATGAAAAATTTCATTGCCAGGCTGAGCCGCTCGGTGATCATCCTGTCGGGATGTTCGGCGGCCGCCCTCCTCGCGGGCGGCGTGGCGCAGGCGCAACCGAGCGACGAGGAGCAGGCGGCCGACACCGGATCGGACGACGTCATCATCGTCACCGCGACCCGGCGCGAGGAAACGATCCAGGATGTGCCCTTCTCGATCAATGCGCAAACCGAAGCGGATATCGAGCGCGCCAACGCCTCGACGATCGAGGATATCGCGCGCAACGTCGCCGGGCTGACGATCCAGAATCTCGGCCCCGGCCAGAGCCAGGTCGCGGTGCGCGGCGTATCGGCCGGCCAGATCGTCCGCGATCAGCCGGGCGTAAAAGAGCAGGTCGGCGTCTATCTCGACGAATCGGTGATCTCGCTGTCGCTCTTCACCCCCGATATCGATCTGTTCGACCTCAACCGCATCGAGACATTGCGCGGGCCGCAGGGCACTTTGTTCGGTTCGGGTTCGGTCGGCGGCACCTTGCGCTACATCACCAACCAGCCCGATCCCGACTTCTTCGAGGGCGCGATCGAGGGTAACCTCAATCTTGTCGACGGCGACGATATCGGCGGCCATCTGCGCGGCATGGTCAATGTGCCGATCGCCGAGGGCGTCGCGGCGGTCCGGGCGGTCGGCTATTACACCGAATTCGGCGGCTATATCGATGCGCTGCGCGAAAGCGGCGGGATCGACGAGGACGTCAATTCGGGGCGGCGCTATGGCGGCCGGCTGGCGCTGGTGGTGCAGCCGTCGCCCGACGTCACCATCACCCCGCGCATCCTCTATCAGCAGATCGAGACCGACGGCTTCAACCGGCAGGAGGCCTACAATCTTTTCGCCAATCCCTTCACCACGACCCGGCCGCCGATCCAGCTCGGTGAGCGCCAGCAATATCTGCTGCTCGACGAGGAATTTCGCGACGAGACGCTGATCGCCGATCTCGCGATGAGTTTCGTCCTCGGTTCGGTGCAGCTCGATTCGATCACCAGCTACACCAACCGCGAAATCCTCGTCAGCCGCGATGCCAGCGCGCTGACCGGCAGCGTTTCGGTCGATCTCGGCTATCCCGGCGCGGCGGTGCTGCTGCCGTCCAACCTGCGCGACACCACCGATGTCGAACAGATCACCCAGGAAATCCGGCTCGGTTCGGCCGATCCGGGACCGTTCCAGTGGCTGGTCGGCGCCTTCTACGCGAATACCGACCGTTTCTATCGTCAGCGCTTGCCCACCCCGGGCTATGACGCCTTCACCGACGCGGTGCTCGGCGCCGGGACATCGGCGGCGGTCGCCAACGGCTTTGGCCCCGATTCGCCCTATAATGCCGATCTGCCCTACACGCTCGAGCAGATCGCGGTGTTCGGCGAAGCGAGCTACGACATCACCGACCGGCTCACCGCCACCGCCGGCGCGCGTTATTATGATTATCGGGAAGAGCGGCGCTTCACCTCGGGCGGGCTGTTCGCCAATGGCGACGATCAGACCGACGAGACCAAGTCCGACGGCGTCACCCCGCGCTTCCTGCTGAGCTGGGAAGCGTCGGACGACATCACCTTGAACGCCCAGGCCTCGCGCGGCTTCCGGCTCGGCGGCGTCAACGATCCGTTGAATCTGACGCTCTGCTCGCCGGGCGATGCGGCGATCTTCGGCGCGTTTCAGGATTATGACGACGAGACTTTGTGGAATTACGAAGTCGGGATGAAGGTCGATACCGGCGATATGCGCTTCAACGCCGCGCTCTTCTATAACGACATCAGCAACCTCCAGGTCACGCTCGATGCCGGCTCCTGCTCGTCGCGCGTCGTCTTCAATGTGCCGCAGGCGCACACGATGGGTCTCGAATTCGAATTCAGCGTCCAGCCGGTCGAGGGGTGGGATGTCGGTATCGCCGGCAGCGTCATCGAAGCCCAGTTCGACGCCACCGTGGTCGACGGCACCGGCGCGGTGATCGGCGGCATCCGCGACGGCAACCGACTGCCTTCGGTTCCCAATTTCCAGATCGCGGTCAACACCGGATACAGTTTCCCGATCGACAGCAGCAGCGATTCGATCGGCTTCGTCCGCGCCTCGCTGCAGCATGTCGGCGATCGCTATACCCAGCCGAGCGACCAGGAAAACAATCCGCGCTCCTTCGTGTCGGGGCTGCCCTTCGGCGGCGCGCCCGGCACCGCCGCGACGATCCTCGATCTCAACCTGCCGTCATACGAGATCGTCAATGTCAGCGCCGGGGTGGGACTCGACAGCGGGCTCGACATCTCGGCCTATATCAACAACCTGTTCGACACCAACGCGCTGCAGTCCTTCGACCGCGAACGCGGCGGGCGCGCCCGGCTCGGCTTCCAGGTGATCCAGCCGCGCACCTATGGAGTAACGGTGCGCCAGCGGTTCTAGCGGGCCGTCGCGCGAAACCCGGGGGTTGCCGGGCGACGGCGGGCCCGCTGCGATCCGAAGGAATGGCCTCAAGAGGGACCGCCACCCCGGACTTGATCCGGGGTCCAGGGCGGCAGGCGATGTGGCTTGCGGCTCTGGATGCCGGATCAAGTCCGGCATGACGGTCAATTTACTCGGCGGGAACTGCTTGCGGTCGCTCTTGTCCGACCGGCGCGCTGTTCTCGCCCCCGGCCTCCCGCCACCGCTCTTTGATCGTGTCACTCGTGTCGCGCGAGCCGTCGTGGCTCCAGCCGGGCGGGGCGAGTATATAGCCGAGCTTGTTCTTCCATCCGGGCACCGTGGCGACGTCCTTCGCCATGCCGATCCATTCGTGAAAGGCGGCCCAGAACAGATTGAAGCTGCCGAGATTCCTGATGATGCCGTAGCGCGGCCGATCGTCCGCGCGCTCGGCTTCGAAGCTGCCGAACATCCGGTCCCAGATGATCAGCATGCCGGCGTAATTCTTGTCGAGATAGCGCGGGTTGGTCGCGTGATGGACCCGGTGGTGCGAGGGCGTGTTGAAGAAAGCTTCGAACCAGCGGGGCATGCGGTCGATCGCCTCGGTGTGGATCCAGAATTGGTAGATCAGATTCACTCCGCTCGCGAAGAGCAGCATCGGCACCGGAAAGCCCAGCAGCGCGAGCGGCAGGGTGAAAGCGAAGGACAGGCTGAAGAAGCCGGTCCAGGTCTGCCGCAGCGCGGTCGAGAGGTTATAATGCTGGCTCGAATGGTGGATCACGTGGCTCGCCCAGAAATAGCGCACCCGGTGGGCAAGCCGGTGGAAGACATAATAGGCGAGATCGTCGAGGAAAAAGACGAGAATCCAAGCCCACCAGACATAGCCGATATCGAACAATCGGAACTGATAGAGCCAGACCGACAGCGCGACGACCGCCGATCCGGTCAGCGCGCCGGCGACCGTCGAGCCGGTGCCGAGCAACAGTGACGTCAAGGTATCCTTCGGCTCGTAGCGCGTCGGATCGACCCGCCAGGCGACGAGCATCTCGATCAGCACCAGCACCACGAAGGCCGGCACCGCATATTGAACCGGATCGGGCAGCAGCTCAGGCATCGCTCAGTTCCCCAAGACGCGCGGCCCAGCGGGCGGCTTCCGCTTCGCCCAGCCGCAGCGTTACATCGCCGAACATGCGCTCGCCGCTGGCGATTTTCAATTCTCCGTCGCTGACGGCGCAGGGCGGGGCGCCGCGAAACACCCGCGCCGCGATCCGCGCGCCATGCGGGCGCAGCAGCACGATCTCGCGATCCTCGCCGAGCACCAGCGCCGCGCGCCCGTCGGCGTCGACCGCCGCCTCGCGCGGGCGGAAGCCGCTATGCGCTTCGGCGGCATGGCGCCGCGCCGCTTCCTCGCTCCCGATCGCCGGCGGCGTGCCGACGCCGAGCCACCAGGCGATTCCCGCGAGCGCGAAGACCGCGACGAGCGAGCCGATGAGGGTTAGCCAATCCATGGCGGCAACGTATAGGCGCACTCGTCTTTTCGCGCGAGGCTCTCTCGGTTAGAGCCTTGGCGCAATTTCCGTTAGGGCTGAGCCTGTCGAAGCCCGCTTCTCGATTCGCGAAACGCCCTTCGGCAAGCTCAGGGCTAGCGATGGAATGAGACGTAAATCGGAGGCCGAGAGGGGATCTGCCATGAAGTTCTTGTCCGCATTCGCCGCCGTCCTGCTCACCGCCGTACCTGCCGCCGCGCAGCAGGCGCCCGATCCGGTCGCATTGGTCGAGGCGCAGTCGAGCGAGACCGAGCGGATCGCGCGGCAGATCTGGGAATGGGCCGAGGTCGGCTATCAGGAGTCACGGTCGAGCGCGTTGCTCCAGTCCGAATTGCGGCGCCATGGCTTCACGATTCGCGAGGGGGTCGCCGACATCCCGACCGCCTTTATCGGCGAATATGGCGAGGGCGGGCCGGTGATCGCGATCCTCGCCGAATTCGATGCGCTGCCGGGGATCAGCCAGTCGGACGCGCCGACGCGCGATCCGGTCGAGGGCCGGCCGGCCGGCCATGCCTGCGGACACAATCTGTTCGGCGCCGGCTCGCTCGCCGCGGCGGTCGCGGTCAGGCAATGGCTCGAGGCGACCGGCACGCCGGGCCGCATTCGGCTCTACGGTACGCCGGCCGAAGAGGGCGGATCGGGCAAGGTCTATATGGTCCGCGCCGGATTGTTCGACGATGTCGATTTCGCGCTCCACTGGCATGCCGATGACGAGAACAGCGCCGAGGCGCGCACCAGCCTCGCCAACCGTTCGGCCAAGTTCCGCTTTACCGGCGTCTCGGCGCATGCTGCCGGCGCGCCCGAGCAGGGGCGTTCTGCGCTCGACGGGGTCGAGGCGATGAACATGATGGCGAACATGATGCACGAGCACATCCCTCAGGATGCGCGAATGCACTATGTCATCACCGAAGGCGGCAACGCGCCCAATGTCGTCCCCGATTTCGCCGAGGTCTTCTATTATGTCCGCCATCCCGATCCCGCCGGCGTCGAGGCGATATGGGAGCGGCTGGAGAATGCGGCGCGCGGCGCGGCGATGGGCACGGGAACCGAGGTCGAGTGGGAGGTGATCCACGGCAACAATCCGCTGCTCGTCAACGAACCGCTGGCGCGGATGATGGACGAGCAACTGCGCGGGCTTGGCGGCATCAACTATACCGCCGAGGAGACCGCCTTCGCCGAGCGGCTTTCGGAGAGCCTGGGCGATGCGGCGCGTCCGCTCTCGGTGGCGTCGGAGATCCAGTCCTATGAGCGCAGTCTCGGCTACGGATCGACCGATGTCGGCGACGTGTCATACGCAACCCCGACAGTCGGGGTGCGGACGGCGGCCTGGGTGCCGGGGACCAGCGCGCATAGCTGGCAATCGACCGCGGCGAGCGGCATGTCGATCGGCTTCAAGGGCGCCGAGCTCGCTGCCAAGGCGCTCGCGCTGGCGGCGGTCGAACTCTATACCGACCCCGAATTGCGCGAAGCGGCGCGCGCCGCCTTTGTCGAGGAGCGCGGGGAGGATTACGAATATCGCTCGCTGCTCGGCGACCGCGATCCGCCGCTCGATTATCGGGAATAGGGTCGGCTCGCCTTTTCTCCACCGTTCGTCCTGAGCGCTGCCGAAGGCAGCAGTCGAAGGGCGGGCCGCAAGCGGTGCCGCTTGTTGCTCGCCCTTCGACAAGCTCAGGACGAACGGTGCTTCTTGGTCATGCCTCTGCGGAGTCGAAAAGTGGCCGAGCCAGCCGCACTCACTGCTTGGCGAAGGCCGTCATGATCTGGCGGATCGGCGAGACGTCGTAACCGGCCGCGGCCGCCTGCTCCTCGATCCGGTCGGGATCGGCGCCGCCATGCGTTTCGGCAAGCGCCCAGAGCAGGGTCGATCGCGCGCCGGTGCGGCAGAAGGCGAGCGCCTTGCCGTCTGCGCCCTCCAGCGCCGCCTGCATCTTCTCGACCTGCGGCAGCGAGAAGCCGGCATGGGTGACGGGAATCGCGACATAATCGATCCCCGCATCCGACGCCGCCTTGGCGATGGCGTCGCCCGAGGGCTGGGTGTCTTCCTCGTCATCGGGCCGGTTGTTGATGATCAGCGTCACCCCTTCGGTCTTCGCCTCGGCGATATCGGCGGGCTGGATCTGCGGGGCGGCCAGGACTTTGTCGGAGAGCTTGCGGAACATGGGGGTGCTTTAGGCGGGCGGGCGGAGGGCCGCAATGGGCCACCGTCACCCATGCGCGACGATCACCTCGAGAAACGCGTCGCCATAGCGTTCGAGCTTCTTCGTACCCACCCCGTTGACCCGTGAAAGGGCGGCGAGGCTGTCGGGTTTCGCCGCCGCCATCTCCTTCAATATCGGCCGCGCGGCAGGCCCGAGCGCGAGCCCGCCATGATCGGTCAGCATCAGCGCCTCGCGCGTCTGCAGCGCGCGGGACACGGGCTTCAATAGCGGCGCCTCTTCCCCGCCGACGATGCCGAACACCGAAAGCCGGTGATGGCCGAGCTGGCGGATCTTGTCGCTCTCCCTGCCGATCAGCACATCCTCGATATGCCCGGCGCCGAAACGCTGCCCGGTGCGGTAGACGGCCGAGAGAAACTTGCGCGCGGCCTCGGTCGCATCGACCGAGGATGGCGGATTGAGACAATTGTCGCAATTGCCGCAGCTTTCGGGCGGATCCTCGCCAAAGTGCCTGAGCAGGATCGCGCGGCGGCAGCCGGCCGTCTCGACCAGCGCGCCGAGCGCGTTCAGCCGCGTCCGTTCGCCGGCCCGGCGATGCTCCTCGATCTCGCTCTCGATCCGCTGCCGCGCCACAGAAAAGTCGCCGGCACCCCAGAAGAGATGCGCCTCGGCCGGGTCGCCGTCGCGCCCGGCGCGGCCGGTTTCCTGATAATAGGCCTCGATCGATTTGGGGATCCCGGCATGGGCGACGAAGCGGACGTCGGGCTTGTCGATCCCCATGCCGAAGGCGACCGTCGCGCAGATCACCATGTCTTCGGAAGAAACGAACTTCGCCTGGGCGGCGGCGCGCTCTTCGGGCGGCAGGCCGGCATGATAGACGCCCGCGCTGCGTCCGGTCGCGGCGATTGCCTGGGCGAGCTTCTCGGCCTTGCGGCGGCTCGTCGCATAGACGATGCCCGCGCCGGGCTGCTCGGCGACCAGGTCCCTGACCTGCTGGGTGGCGTTGACGCGCGGCTGCATCGCATAGCGGATATTGGGCCGGTCGAAGCCGGCGACGATGAGGCCGTCCTCGGGGATGCCGAGATGGTGGAGGATGTCCTCGCGGGTATGCCGGTCGGCGGTGGCGGTCAGCGCGAGGCGGGGGACATCGCCATGGCGATCGAGCAGCGGTCGCAACAGCCGATAGTCTGGCCGGAAATCATGGCCCCATTCGGAGACGCAATGCGCCTCGTCGATCGCGATCAGCGCCAGCGGAACCTCGCCGAGCATCGCCTGGAAGAAGTCGCCGCTCGCCCGTTCGGGCGCGACATAGAGGAGATCGAGCTCGCCGGCGCGGAAGCGCGCCTCGGTCTCGGCGCGATCCGAATCGGCCGACGTCAAGGTCGCAGCCCGGATTCCCGCAGCCTTCGCGGCGCGCACCTGATCGTGCATCAGCGCGATCAGCGGCGATATGACGAGCCCGGTCCCGGGCCGGGCGAGCGCCGGTATCTGGTAGCAGAGCGACTTGCCGGCGCCGGTCGGCATGACGGCGAGGCTGTATTGCCCCGCCATCACCCGGTCGATCACCTCGCGCTGGGTGCTGCGGAAGCTGTCGAAGCCGAAGGTCTCGCGCAAGATCGAATCGGGGGTCATGGGAGAAGCGTATATGTTCCTGCTATGTTCGCCTAGGTGCTACGTGGCAATCCGGCCTACCCCGTTCGTCCTGAGCTTGTCGAAGGGCTGCATTTCTTCCTTGCCGTTCAAAGAGAGAAGCAAGGCTTCGACAAGCTCAGCCCGAACGGAAGGGGCCAGTCGCTCATTCTTCCCCGGCGAGCCTGTCGCGCAGTTCCTTGAGCGCGCCGAACGGCCCGGCCTCCTCTTCGCCGACGATGCCGGCCTCTTGCGCGGCCTCGTCGGCGCCCGCCGATCGCGGAAACAGCGGCAGCGCGAGCATTGCCGTCTCGGCGGCGAGCTCGCCGAGATCGACCGCCTCGCCGTCATGGAAGACGATATCGAGATCGCTCTCCTCGATCTCCAATTCCTGTTCGGGATCGCCGGGCGCCGGACGCGCACGCAGGCGCAATTCGAACGGCTCCTCGAGATGCGTCGCGACATCCTCGCCGGTGACGACGCAGGCCTGGACGATGTCGGCGCTGACCGCACCGGTGGCGAGAATGTCGTCATCCTCGCGAACCAGTTCCACTTCGGCTGCGAGCGATTGGACGGCGCGCAGACCGAAGCGCGCGGCGAGCGCGGTACGCTCGTCCGCCTCGGCGGCGATTTCATGTCGGCTCGCGACCGTGCCGATCCGGTCGAGCGCAATGCGGCGCGAGAATTCGGGCGCTCCGGTCATGCCGCTTCGGGAAGGCTGCCGGCGATCAGCGAATCGACATCGGTGCGGCCCAGCGCCGCATGCAGCGCCTGCAGCCGATCGGCGACCTTTTCGCTCTCGGCGCCGGGCGGCGGCGTGCCGCGATAGAGGTTGCGGTCGAGCGCCGCGCCGAGATCGCCGTCGGGCTCGAGCCCGACGCGGTAGGCGGCCATCCGTCCGCCGAGCGCGCCCATCATCCTGCCGACATGCTTGCCGACGACGACGTCGCCCAAACCGATCTCGCGCAGCTGTCCGTCCATATCGGCGATGAATTGCTCGGCGAGCAGCGCGCCCTCCGAAGCCCGCGCCTCGCCTTCCTGCTCGAGCCGCAGCAGCACCAGCGACAGGATCGCCGCGATCATGTCGAAACGGCCGTCCTGCGTGTCGGGTACGCCGCCCTCGCGATACCAGAAGGGATCGCGGGCGCGCGCGACGACCACCGCATAGAGCGGCGCGAGATCGGCGCGGTCGCGGCGGTCGCCAAAAATGCGGTCGAGCCTGGCCATGGTCGGCGGGCTTCCTTTCATGCCATGCTTGCCATCGGGGGGGCCTTCGGCATATTGAGCCTCGCCCGGGCGGATGCAATGACCGCTTCCGCCGGGAACCGATGCCGGCCGATGTAGTGGCGAGGCGCGTAAGGAGATTTTCATGGCAGGGCTTGCCCGCAAATTGCCGCTGGTCGCCACGGTGGCGGCGCTGGTCGCGACCAGCCTGACGACGAGCGGATGCGCGCGGATTCGCGAGCATCAGGGC
>JAIVHR010000181.1 GCA_020200935.1 Sphingomonadales bacterium | reverse complement strand
AATTGAGGGGTCGAATCAGACATGGGTCAGAAATACAGATAAGAGACTTAGAAACATGGCTAGTATACTAGCCGACTCGAAATGGAGCCAGTTACCAAGAAGGTTTCTAGTTACTTCTGGTGACTTGATCTGGCCAATGATATTAATTTCTGGGTTCATTACAGAGCGCATTCTTGGTATAGATTATATAATTAACGCCTTCTTTGGTGAAAGTGAAAGAACCATTGCTGTTAGAAATATACTAAATACCGATAGTGTTACCGGTAAAATAGATTTGCTAGCAATATTGTGGAATTCGGCGCCAGATACGGGAGCACATATATTAGGTGTATCAGCGGTCTTTATTCTAGTTCTCTTCGTTGGCGGTTTTTGTCTTACAATGCTTTTCGGGGCTATCCTTCCTCGTTCCCTCATTTCACTCGGAGATTTTGGCGCTATTGCCAAACGCGACAGAGATGGGTGGCAAAGGGTCATCAATGTTGCGATCATGCCGTTTCTTGTTTCCGTGTTGGCAGGGTTCGCAATTTTGCTGATTAATGGACTGTAAAACTTGGCATTCTTATTCCCGCTGTTAGCGAAACGGTACAATCACATATTGCAGGTGGGCACGGATTGTTTCGTCGCGTTGCCTCGCATAATGACGATCCTGCACACCGAATGAAGATTTCCCCTGTCCCTCGCGCTCGGGTGCCTACCGGCCTGACCGTCGTGCATCCCCCTGAAACCCGAACGATGCCGTTAATGCTGTCCTACATTCGGGCAATTGTGCTAAAAGATGAGAATCGAACGCCCGCCTTTCGTTACCGGCCGGGCAGCGAGACAAAGGATTACGGCTGATTGAAAAGTCACGGTGGCCGCGCAGCGCCACTATCGCCACGCCCTGTTTTCCGCGGGTTACGGGCCAAGGTCACAGAAAAGAAAAATGCCGTTCGGTGTCAACCGGAAGCGGTCGGCGTGCCGCGCCGACGGATGATTCGACGCGAAGGAGCGAAATCATAACGGAACGGCGAACATGCCCTCCGGCCTCGTAGCCCTGCTCGACGACGTTGCCGCGATCGCCAAGGTCGCGGCGGCGTCGGTCGACGATATCGGCGCGGCGGCGGGGCGCGCGGGGACCAAGACCGCCGGCGTGGTGATCGACGATGCGGCGGTCACGCCGCGCTATGTCACCGGCTTCGATCCGGCGCGCGAATTGCCGATGATCGCGCGGATCGCCAAGGGCTCGATCAAGAACAAGCTGCTGATCCTGCTTCCTGATCCCGGTGGTCCTGATAGTCGGCGGGCTGTTCCTCTCCTACGAGGCGGCCGAGAAGATCCTCGAGCTGTTCCATGTCGACGCGACCAACAAGCACGAGCAGCCGGCGATCGATGCGGGCCCCGAGCGCGAGCGGCAGATGGTTGCGGGCGCGATCCGCACCGATCTGATCCTCTCGGCCGAGATCATGGCGATCGCGCTCGCCGAGGTGACCGACGAGATCTGGTGGGAGCAGGCGCTGATCCTCGCGCTGATCGCCCTCGTCGTCACCGCGGGTATCTACGGCGCGGTGGCGCTGATCGTGAAGATGGACGATGTGGGGCTCCATCTGGCCAGGACGCGCGAAGGCTTCGCGGCGGATTTCGGCCGCGGGCTGGTCAATTTCATGCCGAAGCTGCTGACCTTCATCTCGATCGTCGGCACGATGGCGATGGCCTGGGTCGGCGGCGGGCTGCTCGTGCACAACGCCGCGAAACTGGGCTGGCACGGCCCCGAACACTGGATCGAGGCCGTCGCGCATGCCCTGCACGGAATTGCCCCCGGAGGCATGACGGGCTTTCTCGACTGGCTGGTCTTTGCGATAGTCTCGGCGCTGGCGGCGGTGATCGTCGGCTCGATCCTCGCGCCGATCGTCCACCGCCTGATGCCGCATGGCGACAATCATGAGGACGTCAAGAAATGAAACTCGGACCGCTCAACCATGTCGGCGTCGCGACGCCTTCGATCGAAGACAGCATCGGTTTCTGGCGCGACGTGATGGGCGCGACCAAGATCCACGATCCCTTCGACATGCCCTCGCAGGGGGTGAAGGTCTGCTTCGTCGATACGCCCAACACGCAGATCGAGCTGATCGAGCCGCTCGGCGCGGATTCGCCGATCGCCGGCTTCCTCGAGGCCAATCCGCAAGGCGGCCAGCATCATCTGTGCTTCGAGGTGCCCAACATCCATGCGGCGAAGGAGGAGTTCGAGGCGATGGGCAAGCGCGTGCTCGGCGAACCCCGGGTCGGCGCGCACGGTACCCTGATCTTCTTCGTCCATCCCAAGGACATGGGCGGCGTCCTGACCGAGATCATGGAAACGCCGAAATAGATTCCCTCTCCCCTTCAGGGGAGAGGAAAGCCGGTGTAGTCGGCAGGAGAGGGGGCAGAGCGAGCGTTAGCGAGCGTAATTGCGAGGGAGGTGCCCTTCGCCTTCACGCTCGCTTCCGCTCGCTCTGCACCCTCACCGGGCTCGGCGTTGCCTCGCCGTCCTCTCCCTTGAAGGGAGAGGATTTTGTGCTTGATCGCCATGCCTCACTCCGCCACGCTTGACGCAAACGTAAACCCGAGGAGCTCCGCCATGGCCGATTACGAAACCATCAAGCTCGATATCGCCGACAATGTCGCGACGATCACCCTCAACCGCCCGGAACGCCTCAACGCGGCGCCGATCGGCATGGCCGACGAGATCGTCGCCGCCTGCGACGAGGCGCTGGGCGAAGGCGCGCGCTGCCTGTTGATGACCGGCGAGGGGCGGGCTTTCTGTTCGGGCGCCGATCTGGCGGGCGGGCGCGACCGCAGCTCGGCTCGTCGGCAAAGCACGCGCCTTCGAAATGATGATGCTCGGCGAGAAGATCGGCGCCAAAAGGGCCGCCGAATGGGGGCTCGTCTCCCGCGTCGTCGAGGATGATGCGTTGATCGACGAGGCGCGCGCGCTGGCCGAGCGGCTGGCCAGGGGGCCGACCAAGGCGCTCGGGCTGATGCGGCGTCTCGCGGCCGGCAATCTCGATCGCGATTTCGGCGACGCGCTTGATGCCGAGGCGAACGCTCAGCGCGAAGCCGGCAACAGCCAGGACGCGGTGATCGGCGCGGTGGCCTTCCTCAAGAAGGAAAAGCCCGAATTTACGGGGGAGTGACCCTTCTCCCGGAGGGAGAAGGCAACGGAGCCTTAATGAGGCCGAGCGGAGCGAAGGGCGAAATTAGGCGGAGTCGGATGAGGGGTTCTGCCCTTGCCGATGGTGCGGATCCCCTCACCCAACCCTCTCCCTGTGGGAGAGGGCTACCCAGCCGTCCGGGGAGAGGGAGACAAGCCGCATATGCCGCGTTAAATACCCCGCATGTCCGACAAACCCACCAAATCCGACTGGCAGGAGCGCGCCGCCAAGGAGGTGAAGGGGCGCGATCTGACGTGGGAGACGCCCGAGGGGATTCCCGTCCGGCCCGTCTATTCGGCCGAGGACGCGCTCGACCCGGGGCTTCCCGGTTTCGAGCCCTATACCCGCGGACCCTATGCCTCGATGTATACCGGGCGGCCCTGGACGATCCGGCAATATGCCGGTTTCTCGACGGCCGAGGAATCGAACGCCTTCTATCGGCGCAACCTCGCGATGGGGCAGAAGGGCCTGTCGGTCGCCTTCGATCTCGCTACCCATCGCGGTTACGACAGCGATCACCCGCGCGTCACCGGCGATGTCGGCAAGGCGGGGGTGGCGATCGACACGCTGGCCGACATGCAGATCCTGTTCGACCGGATCCCGCTCGACGAGATGAGCGTGTCGATGACGATGAACGGCGCGGTGATCCCGGTGATGGCCTTTTACATCGTCGCGGCGGAGGAGCAGGGGGTCGCGCAGAAGGATCTGTCGGGGACGATCCAGAACGACATCCTCAAGGAGTTCATGGTCCGCAACACCTATATCTATCCGCCCGAACCCTCGATGCGGATCGTCGCCGACATCATCGGTTATACCAGCGAGCACATGCCGCGCTTCAACTCGATCTCGATCAGCGGCTATCACATGCACGAAGCCGGGGCGACGGCGGTGCAGGAGCTCGCCTACACGCTGGCCGACGGGATGGAATATGTCCGCGTTGCGATGGCGCGCGGCCTGCCGGTCGACAGCTTTGCCCCGCGGCTGAGTTTCTTTTTCGGCATCGGTATGAATTTCTTCATGGAGGTCGCCAAGCTGCGCGCCGCGCGGAAGCTCTGGCATTCGATCATGGAGGATTTCAGCGCGAAGGACCCCAAATCCAAGATGCTGCGCACCCATTGCCAGACGAGCGGCGTCAGCCTGACCGAGCAGGATCCCTATAACAACATCGTCCGCACGACGATCGAGGCGATGGCGGCGACGCTGGGCGGGACGCAGAGCCTCCACACCAACAGCTTCGACGAGGCCGTCGCGCTACCGACCGACCGTTCGGCCCGCATCGCGCGCAACACCCAGTTGATCCTCGCCGAGGAGAGCGGCATCGCCAATGTCGCCGATCCCTTGGGCGGCTCCTATTATGTCGAACAATTGACCCAGCAGCTCGCCGACAAGGCCTGGGAGCTGATCGAGGAGGTCGAGGCGCATGGCGGCATGACCAGGGCGGTCGCCGAGGGTCTCCCCAAGCGCCATATCGAGGAGGCGGCCGCCGCCAAGGCCGCCGCCGTCGATCGCGGCGAGACGGTGATCGTCGGCGTCAACAGATATCGCCGCGACACCCAGGACGAGATCGAGTTCCTCGATATCGATACGGCCCGCGTCCGCCGCGACCAGATCGCGCGGATCGAGAAGACGCGGAGCGAGCGTGACGAGGACAAGGCGCAGGCGGCGCTCAAGGCGCTAACCGAGGGTGCCAAACAAAACTCCGTTCGCCCTGAGCCTGCCGAAGGGCTGTCCTTTTCTCCATCGGACGAGAAAGAGAAGAGCAGGGCTTCGACAAGCTCAGCCCGAACGGGGATGGAGACGAACCTCCTTGCCCTCGCGATCGAATGCGCGCGCGCGCGCTGCACGCTCGGCGAGATTTCGAGCGCGATGGAAGACGCTTTCGGCCGCTACGATACGCGTCCGACGCCGGTCAGCGGCGTCTATGGCGGCGCGTACAAGGGCGACCCGGTATGGGAGCGCGCCGAGCAGGGGGTCGAGGCGGTCGAGCGGCGGCTCGGGCGCAAGCCACGGTTGATGGTCGCCAAGATGGGGCAGGACGGGCACGATCGCGGCGCCAATCTCGTCGCATCCGCCTTCGCCGATCTCGGCTTCGAGATCGTCTCGGGTCCGCTTTTCCAGACGCCCGAGGAAACCGCGAAGGATGCCATTGAAAATGACGTCGACGTGATCGGTGCTTCGAGCCTTGCCGCGGGGCATAAATCGCTAATTCCGGAGCTTATCCAGAAACTCAAGGACACCGGCCGCGACGACATCAAGGTGATCGCCGGCGGCGTCATCCCGCAGCAGGATTACCAGTTCCTCCGCGATGCCGGCGTCCAGGCGATCTTCGGGCCGGGGACGAATCTGGTGGATGCCGCAGGCGAGGTGTTGAAGCTGCTCGGCCATAACCTGCCGCCGTTGGAGGAGGCTGCTGAGTGACCGATCGTTTTGAATTACCTCCGCACATTCGCGAACTGGTCTCAGCACGCAACAAGCTGAAGGAACATTATTCGAATTATGATCTTAGGTTTACGTTTGATGGGAATTTGGTGGGAGACTTGGGGGAGGCGGTAGCGGCCGAGATGTTTGCACTCGAGCTAACGGGGCGAAGCAACGAAGGCGTTGATGGTTACGCGCCGGACGGTCGCTCTGTTCAGATTAAGGCTAGCGGGACGCGGCGGGGACCAGCCTTCAGACCAGTAGATACCAAGGCTGACCATCTATTGGTCTTCCACTTCAACTACGATGAGTGCAGCGGCGAGATAATCTATAATGGTCCAGAAGAGCCCGTGGTCGGTCTGCTTCCGGACAAATGGACCGGCCAGCGGTGCGTGAGTTTGAAGCGGCTGACCGCACTCAATGACTCGACTGACGATCGGGCGCGGTTACCGTTCCGGAGCACTAAATGACAGACATCCGCACCGATTGGACCCGCGAGGAGATCGCGGAACTCTTCGACCTCCCCTTCCACGAGTTGATGTGGCGCGCGCAGACCGTCCACCGCGAGCACCATGCCCCGGGCGAGGTCCAGCTGTGCACTTTGCTCTCGATCAAGACCGGCGGCTGCCCCGAGGATTGCGGCTATTGTTCGCAGTCGGTCCACGCAGACAGCGGCGTCGAGGCGACCAGGCTGATGGATGTCCGCCAGGTGCTGCAATCGGCGGCGCAGGCGAAGGATGCCGGATCGCAACGCTTCTGCATGGGCGCCGCCTGGCGCAACCCCAAGGACCGCGACATGCCGGCGATCGTCGAGATCGTGAAGGGCGTCCGCGCCATGGGGCTCGAGACCTGCATGACGCTCGGCATGCTGACGCCGGAGCAGGCCGATATGCTGGCCAAGGCGGGGCTCGATTATTACAATCACAATATCGATACCTCGCCCGAACGCTATGAAGAGATCATCACGACGAGAAGTTTCGAAGATCGCATTCAAACGATTGATAATGTTAGGAAATCCGGCATAAACGTTTGTTCAGGCGGGATAGTGGGTATGGGCGACGATCGGGAAGATCGCGTCGGCTTCCTCCACGCGCTGGCGACGCTGGAGCGCCATCCCGAGAGCGTTCCCGTCAACGCGCTGGTGCCGGTCAAGGGCACGGTGCTCGGCGACATGCTCCACGACGTGCCCGAGGCCAGGATCGACGATCTCGAATTCGTCCGCACCGTCGCCGTCGCGCGGATTTCGATGCCGAAGAGCATGGTGCGGCTTTCGGCCGGCCGTGAGAGCATGAGCGAGGCCGTCCAGGCGCTCTGCTTCCTCGCCGGCGCCAACAGCATTTTCACCGGCGACAAGCTGCTGACCACCGGCAATCGCGGCGACGATGCCGATGCGGCGCTGTTCGAAAAGCTCGGGCTGATCCCGCTCGAGGGCGAGGAGCCGGCGCGGGCAGACGCGGTGGCGGCAGAATGAGGATTCGTCATTGCGAGGAGCCGAAGGCGACGCGGCAATCCAGGCCCGTGCCGTGCCGCTCTGGATTGGTTGACCTGCGGTCGCCTGCGGCCCGCTGCGCTCGCAATGACGGCCGTTCGATTTGTCGGGCGTCGACAAATGATTAGCTTGGCCCTCCTCATGCTCCTCCAATGGGAGACCAACGCACAGATCTGCGCCGACAGCGGCAACCTGCCCCAGCAGGGGATGAATGCCTGCGCGGCGTGGGATTTCGAGCAGGCCGATGCCGAGCTCAACGAGACCTGGGCCGAGGTCCTCGCTTATGTCCGCGAGACTTTCAGCGAGTCGCCGCCCTGGGACGATCGCGGCAGCGGCGAATACCGTCTGCGCGCCGCCCAGCGTGCCTGGATCACCTTGCGCGACGAGCATTGCACCGTGATGGCCTTCCACATGCGCGGCGGCAGCGCCGAGCCGATGCTCTATAATGGCTGCCGCGCCGAGATGACGCGACAGCGAACCGAGGAGCTGCGCGATTTGATGCTGGAGGACAGGTGACAAAGGGACCTTTTAATGCTGATCCCTGCGCGCACGGGGGTTCGCCTTTCGTTTGGCTTTCGACCGTCGCAGTTGCGGCGTTGCCGACTCAAGCCATCGCGGCCGATCGCTTCGCGATTGCCTGCTTGGGCACGGCTCAAGTCATCGATACCGTTACCGAAAGCCGAATTGTTCGCAATTATGACGTGCCCCGGCAAACCTATGTCGTCGACGAAGAGGCCGAAACCGTTAAACGAGCATTGCTGCCAAGGCAAGAATTCGAGGATGTCTGCTCTGACGATCAGGGAAGCAGTTACGTTAGCCTGTCGCCAGGTCTGATCCAGGCGAATTCTCGTGGGGCCTTTGATGAGATTCCATTTCCAACATGCGAATTCCGCGTTGACCGGATGTCGGGCGAGGCGGAGTATCAGCTCCGATTGGACTTCTTTGATGGCCGATCCCATGAATTCACCTGGTCAATGACCTGCGAACCGACGAAAATACCCACATTCGATCTTAGAGAGCAAAGATTCTGATTGATGTTCAATAAAATCCTGATCGCCAATCGCGGTGAAATTGCCTGCCGCGTCATGCGGACCGCCAGGAAAATGGGTATTGCGACGGTGGCCGTCTATTCGGACGCCGATGCGCGCAGCCCGCATGTCGAGATGGCCGACGAGGCGGTGCGGCTCGGGCCGCCTCCGGCCGCCGAGAGCTACCTCCTCGCCGACAAGATCATTGAGGCCTGCAAACGGACCGGTGCCGATGCCGTCCATCCCATCCGGTGATGATGAAGGCCTCGGCCGGCGGCGGCGGCAAGGGGATGCGGCTCGCCTGGAAGGAGGAGGATGTCCGCGACGGCTTCGAGGCGACCAAGCGCGAGGGCCTGGCGAGCTTCGGCGACGACCGCGTCTTCATCGAGAAATTCATCGAGCAGCCGCGCCACATCGAAATCCAGGTGCTCGGCGATCAGCATGGCAACATCGTCTATCTCGGCGAGCGCGAATGTTCGATCCAGCGCCGCCATCAGAAGGTCGTCGAGGAGGCGCCGTCGCCCTTCGTCACGCCCGAAATGCGCAGGAAGATGGGCGAGCAGGCCGTCGTGCTGGCCCGAGCGGTCGATTATCACAGCGCGGGCACGGTCGAGCTGATCGTTGCGGGCAACGATCCGACCGGCGAGAGCTTCTACTTCCTCGAGATGAACACCCGGCTCCAGGTCGAGCATCCGGTGACCGAGTTCGTCACCGGTCTCGATCTCGTCGAGCAGATGATCCGGGTGGCAGCGGGCGAAAGGCTCGATTTCGCGCAGGACGATATCGAGATGAACGGCTGGGCGATCGAGAATCGCGTCTATGCCGAAGACCCCTATCGCGGATTCCTGCCCTCGATCGGGCGGCTGGTGCGGTACAACCCGCCCGAGGGAACAGCGCAGGTCAGGATCGATGACGGCGTCCTCGAGGGCGGCGAGGTGTCGATGTTCTACGATCCGATGATCGCCAAGCTCGTCACCTACGGCGCGACGCGCGAGGAGGCGATCGATCTCCAGATCGCCGCGCTCGACCGCTTCGAGATTACGGGACTGGGCCACAATATCGATTTCCTCTCGGCGCTGATGCAGCATTCGCGCTTCCGATCGGGCGAGATCACGACCAATTTCATCGCCGAGGAATATCCCGAGGGCTTCGAGGGCGCGCCGGCCGACCAGACTTTGCTCAAGCGCCTCGCCGCGATCGCCGGCTTCGTCGCCACCGCCTATTCGGACCGCGCGCGTCGCATCGACGGCCAGCTCAACGGCCCGCCGCCGACGCCGGGCGACTGGCACATCCGGATCGACGATACGGATTATGACGTCACCGTCGATCTCGACGACGTCCATGTCGACGGCGAGGCGATGGAACTCTCGATGGCCTATTCGCCCGGCGATAGGCTGCTCGAGGCCGAGTTTGCTGGCGAGCCGATCGCCGTGCGCATTGCGCCGGGCCGCTACAGCTTCGAGCTGACCACCCGCGGTGCGACCCGCGTGGCGCGCGTCCTCCCCGCCCATATCGCCCCGCTCGCCGCGCACATGATCGAGAAAGAGCCGCCCGATCTCTCCAAGCTGCTGATCTGTCCGATGCCGGGGCTGGTGACCGCGCTGCACGTTTCCGAAGGCGATCAGGTCGAGGCGGGCCAGCCGCTGGCCACGGTCGAGGCGATGAAGATGGAGAATATCCTGCGCGCCGAAAAGGCCGGCGTGGTGACCCGCATCGATGCCGAGCAAGGCGCCAGCCTGGCCGCCGACGACGTGATCATGGAGTTTGAATGAGGCGTCAGGCCAGCGAAAGCTGGAATCTCGGGTAGTTAGACTGAACCGCCTCGGCCTGTGGCCTTGGATCCCGACTTTCGCTGGGATGACGCCTACGCATCGATCGCGTCCTCGGCGAGGCTCGCGGCATTCGCCTGGATGAAGGCGAAGCGGTGTTCGGGGTGGCGGCCCATCAGCCGGTCGACGAGATCCTTGACGCCGGCCTGCTTCTGATAGCTCTCGGGCAGCTTGACGCGCAGCAATGACCGCGTAGCCGGATTCATTGTCGTCTCGCGCAATTGCTGCGGGTTCATCTCGCCGAGTCCCTTGAAGCGGGCGACATCGACCTTCCTGCCCTTGAACACGCTCGCCTCGATCTCGGCGCGCTCGGCATCGTCCTGGGCGTAGAGGCTCTTGCCGCCGGCGGTCAGCCGATAGAGCGGCGGGCGCGCGAGGAACAGGTGGCCCTGCTCGACGAGCGGCGCCATCTCCTGGAAGAAGTAGGTCATCAGCAGGGTCGCGATATGCGCGCCGTCGACATCGGCGTCGGTCATGATGATGATGCGTTCGTAGCGCAGCTGCCCGGTGTCGCAATGCTCGCGCGTGCCGCAGCCGAGCGCGAGGACGATATCGGCGATCTCGCTGTTGGCGCCGATCTTGGCGAGTGTCGCCGAGGCGACGTTGAGGATCTTGCCGCGGATCGGCAGCACCGCCTGCGTCTTGCGGTCGCGCGCCTGCTTGGCCGATCCGCCGGCGCTGTCGCCCTCGACGATGAACAGCTCGGTGCCCTCGGGCCCGACCTCCGAACAGTCGGTGAGCTTGCCGGGAAGCCGCAGCTTGCGCGCCGAGGTGGCGGTCTTGCGCTTGACCTCCTTCTCGGCCTTGCGCCGCAGCCGATCCTCCATCCGCTCCATCGCATAGGAAAGCAGCGCCTTGCCGCGCTCCATATTGTCCGAGAGGAAATGGTCGAAATGGTCGCGGACGGCATTCTCGACCAGCCTCGCGGCCTCGGGGCTGGTCATCCGATCCTTGGTCTGGCTCTGGAATTGCGGGTCGCGCAGGAATACCGAGAGCATCAGCTCGCAGCCGCCGACGATATCCTCGGCCGAGATGCCGTTGGCCTTCTTGTTGCCGGTGAGTTCGCCGAAGCCGCGGATACCCTTGGTCAGCGCGGCGCGGATGCCGGCCTCGTGCGTGCCGCCGTCGCGGGTCGGGATGGTGTTGCAATAATAGCTATAGACGCCGTCCGACCAGAGCGGCCAGGCGACCGCCCATTCGACCGAACCCTGGGTATCGGGGAAATCCTGCTTGCCGGCGAAAAAGTCGGTGGTCGCCTGCGCCCGCTCGCCGAGCTGCTCCCTGAGGTGATCGGCGAGGCCGCCCGGGAACTGGAAGACCGCTTCTTCGGGCGTCTCGTCCTTGATCAGCGAGAGCGCGCATTTCCAGCGGATCTCGACCCCGGCGAAGAGATAGGCCTTGGAGCGGGCGAGCCGGTAGAGCCGCGCCGGCTTGAAACCGGCCTTGCCGCCGAAGATCTCGGGATCGGGGACGAAGCTCAGCGTCGTGCCGCGCCGGTTGGGGGTATCGCCGATCTTCTTCAGCTTCGAGGTCGGCTCGCCGCGCGAAAAACTCTGGCGCCAGACCTCCCGGTTCTTCGCCACCTCGACCTCGGTGTCGCTTGACAGCGCGTTGACAACGCTGACCCCGACGCCGTGCAGGCCCCCCGACGTCGCATAGGCCTTGTCGGAGAATTTGCCGCCCGAATGGAGCGTCGTCAGGATCACCTCGAGCGCCGATTTCTTCGGGAATTTGGGATGCGGATCGATCGGGATGCCGCGGCCATTGTCGGCGATCGTCAGCCGGTTGCCGATATCGAGCGTCACCTCGATCCGGTTGGCATGGCCGGCCACCGCCTCGTCCATCGCATTGTCGAGCACCTCGGCGGCGAGGTGATGCAGCGCCCGCTCGTCGGTGCCGCCGATATACATTCCCGGCCGCCGGCGCACCGGCTCGAGCCCTTCGAGCACCTCGATCGTGGAAGCGTCGTAATCGTCGGAGGTGCCGCCCCCCGAAGAGCCGGAAAACAGGTCGGTCATGGTGACGCTATAGGAATCGCCGAGTCCGGGCGCCAGCGCGTTGTCCACCGATTCGGTGTGACGCCCGGTCCTCAGGGTCGGCAAAGGTAACGAAGGTAACGCAATGTCGGCGAAGATAATTTCCTACATTGGATCGATCGTTACTCCCTGGAGCGTTGCCGTATTGTGAATCGCCGATGCATGCGGGCAGACTACGCCGAACCATGGCATGTAGGACAGCAAATTCCTTCCGAGGGCGCCACGGCCTCGGGGCAGGATTCGGTCAGCGCTCGAGCGGCGACTTCATTCCGACCGGCTTCCAGGGCTGGCCGACGAAGCGCTTCCAGCGGTCGCGGAAGCTCCACAGATAGGGCACGCGGCGCTCGGCGATGCCGGGCAGGCTCAGCGGGTCGAGCCCGGTCCAGGGGAGGAAGGGATTGCGGCGGCCATAGGCCCAGATCTCGGCGCGCACCGAGGGGCGCACCGATGGCCCGCGCGCGTGGAAGCCGAAGGTGTCGCCGACCACCAAAGTGTTGGCGGGCACCGCGAATTTGCGCGGCGGCGGCAGGCCGAGGCCGGGCAACTCGTCCTCGCTTACCCGGAAGGAGCCCTTCGCCGACAGTCGGTCGACATCGCCCCCGACCGCCTTGAGGCTCATCTCGTGCTCCCAGCGCAGCCTTTCGGGGGTCAGCCGGTGCGAACCGGGGACGTAGCAGAAGGGGCCTTCATCCTCGGCGACGTCGGTCAGGAACAGCCAGGCCTTGACCGTCGGATGGAAGGTATCGGCGTGGAAATGGGTCTGCGGGTCGGGCTCGGCCTCGCGGACATGGCTGATGATCGACTGGATATAGGTCAGCGGTTCGGCATCGAAGCTGCCCGCATAGCGGATCAGCCCGCCCCATTGCGGATCGCGGAGCAGCGCGCGCGCCTCGGGGATCGCCTTCAGCGTCCGGGGGGACAGCGCGATGCGGCGGGTGATGGTGTCTCCCTGCACCATCTCGCGCGCCGGCCCGGCGAAGGTGTAGATCGAGGCGCGCAGCTGCTCGAAAATCTCGCTCGGCAGGAAATCGCGCTTTTCGACATAGCCGTCGCGATCGAAGGCTTCGCGGTCGGCCGGGTCGATCAGCCGCGCGAGCCTGGCCCGCCGCCGCGCCGCCAGAGCATGCGCCCGCTTGACCCGCGCGGCATGCAGCCCGCGCTCGTTGAGCCACCGCGATCCGATGATCGGGTTGCCGGTGAAATTCTTCGCCCCCGTCGCGAGCTGCGCGAGCCAGATCGGCGCGAGAAGATAGCGGGCCGGATTCATCGCTGCATTCTTACCCATTCGTCATTCCCGCGAAAGCGGGAATCCACGCGGAAAGGAAGCGTCGCGGTGCCGACCCCCGTGGTCGCTTTGCACTGGCTGATAGTCGTCGGCTGGAAGGCGTTTCTCGGCGGGCCGCCGGCGCCCTTTGCCTGAACTCAGCCCCGGGACTTGACCCAATTGAGCGCGCCTGTCTCCATGCCCTTGAATTTGGGGGCGTCTTCGAGCGGCGCGACGAGCAGCGGCGTGTCTTTGGGCAGCGCCCATTTGATCTGGTGATAGAGTTTCGAGCGGCTCAGCTCGCTATCGACGAGCAGCAATCCGGGCTGAAGCTCGAACCGGTCGAGCGCCTGACGCAATTCCTGTTCGATGATCGCGCCGGGTTGGTGCCAGACGAGATAGAGCGTCACGCCACTCAGCGCACCCGCGGGCCGCCGAAGGGGAGCGGGGGCGGGGGTTTCCTGTCCTTGCGCGGCAGCTGCGCCTGATAGGCGCGGCCGCAATGTTCGACGCAATAGGGAAAGCCCGGATTGATCGGCTCGCCGCAAAAGTGGAAGTCGGGCTCGCCGGGATGGCCCATCGGCCATTTGCAGATCTTTTCGGTGAGGTCGAGCAGCCCGGTCTTGTCCTCGAATTGAGGATCGAGCTTGGCGGGCACCAGCCGGCGCGGCGGGGCCGGCGGCAAAGGCGCCTGGTCGGCCGGCGACTGGCGGGTGAAGCCGCCCGGACCGATCGACTTATATTGCGGGCCCGAGGGCGCCGGCGAAGGGCTCGGCGGCGGCGCCGGCGCGGCCGGTTTGCTCTCGGACGGCCTGGGCGCCGGCTGTTTCGCCGCCGGTTTGGCTTTGGGCCGGGCCTTGTCTTTGGGCTTGCTCGCGGCCTTCTTCTTCTGGGCCGTCGCCTTGACCGGCGAGGGGCGCGATTTGAGGCCGAGCCGATGTGCCTTGCCGATCACCGCATTGCGGCTGACCCCGCCGAGCTCGTCGGCGATCTGGCTCGCCGTCATGCCTTTTTCCCACAGCTTCTTGAGCTGGTCGATACGTTCGTCGGTCCAGGCCATCTTGGTCCCTAAAGTCCCTGCTTGGCTTGCCGGGCAGGCCCGCAGCGGATAGTCGCTCGGGCGATGCACGACCAGCAAAAAACTCGCACACTGCCCAACCCGGGAGAACCGGCCATTCCGCTGGTCAATTGGGGTGGGCTCAGAACCCTATACATTAAGGAGGTTCGGCGTTTCTTCAAGGTCCAGCTGCAGACGATCTGGGCGCCCGCGCTGACCACCTTGCTGTTTCTCGTCATCTTCACGGTGGCGCTCGGCCGCGGCGACCGGACGATCCTCGGCGTGCCATTCGAGGCCTTCCTCGCGCCGGGGCTGATCGTCATGGGGATGATCCAGAACGCCTTCGCCAATTCGAGCTTTGCGCTGCTGGTCGGCAAGATCCAGGGGACGATCGTCGACTATCTGATGCCACCGCTGTCGACGCTCGAATTGCTCACCGGGCTCGTCGCCGGCGCGGTGACCCGGGCGATCTGCGTCGGACTGACGGTCTGGGTAGCGATGTGGCTGTGGGGTATCGACGTCTCGCCCGCGCACCTCTGGGCGATCGCCTATTTCGGGCTGACGGGATCGGCGATGCTCGCCTTTTTCGGCGTGCTGACGTCGATGTGGGCGGAAAAGTTCGATCATGCGGCGGCGGTGACCAATTTCGTCGTCCAGCCGCTGGCGCTGCTGTCGGGCACCTTCTACACGATCGAAAGGCTCGATCCGGTCTTCCAGTCGGTCAGCCAGCTCAATCCCTTTTTCTACGTCATTTCCGGCTTCCGCTACGGCTTCATCGATGCCTCCGATTCGAATATTCTCGCCGGCGTGCTGGTGCTGGCGGGGGTCAATATCGCCCTGTGCCTGCTTTGTTACGGATTGTTGAGCCGCGGCTGGAGGATCAAGAGCTAGGGCCGGCGCCGAGCCCCGATTTGTGTCGCGAGGCGATGAACGAATCCTGACATTGCCGTTCAGCGATTCCGGGCTGCCTTTGTGCTAGACAGCGCGCGAGCCGGCAAACACAGGAGCCTTCATGCGCATTGCACTTGCTGCTGCCATTCTTGCGGCGACGATCGGCACTGCTCCGGCCGCCGCGCAATATTATCCGCCGACCCTGGCGCAGGATCCGAGCGCCGAGCAGGATATCGGATGGCAGCTCGACGAGATTTACGAGACCATCGAGCGGGCGCGCCGCTCGGGCCGCTTTGCCGGACCCGAGGCGCGGGCGCTCCATCGCGAGGGTCAGCGGCTATTCGACCGCTTCCAATATGCTCGCCGCGACGGGCTCGACCGCTGGGAGTTTCGCGAACTCGACGACGGCGCGCGGATGCTGCGCTTCGATTGACGCCGCCCGGACGGGACCGGTATAACAGGGGAAAAGGGCGGTCGAACGGCCGCCCTTTTCCGTTCTCTCGCATGGCAGGAGCCTTCGATGACGATCACGCCGCTGATGCCCGTTTACCCGCGCAGCCCGGTTCGCCCGGTGCGCGGAGAGGGCGCCTATCTCTATGGCGAAAAGGGAGAAAAATATCTCGATTTCGCGAGCGGTATCGCCGTTAACCTGCTCGGCCACGGCCATCCGCATCTCGTCGAGGCGATTCAGGAGCAAGCGGCGACCTTGATGCATGTGTCGAACATGTATGGTTCCCCCCAGGGCGAGCATCTTGCCCGGCGGATCTGCGACAATTGCTTTGCCGATACCGTCTTCTTCACCAATTCGGGCGCCGAGGCGGTCGAATGCGCGATCAAGACCGCGCGCCGCTATCACTGGGCCAGCGGCGACAAGCATCGCACCAAGATCATCAGCTTCTCGGCCGCCTTTCACGGCCGTACGCTCGGCACGATCAGCGCCACCGCGTCGGACAAGCTGCGCGAGGGCTTCGATCCGTTGCTACCGGGTTTCGAGGTCGTCGAATTCGACAATCTCGACGCGGCCGAGGCGGCGGTCGACGAGACGACGGCGGGTTTTCTGGTCGAGCCGATCCAGGGCGAGGGCGGCATCCGCCCGGCGAGCGACGAGTTCCTGCAAGGGCTGCGCGCGCTGGCCGACACCCACGGCATCCTGCTCATATTCGACGAGGTGCAGTGCGGTTATGGCCGGTCCGGGACGTGGTGGGCCTATGAGCAGTATGATCTCGAGCCCGATATCCTCGCCGCGGCCAAGGGTATCGGCGGCGGCTTCCCGCTCGGTGCGTGTCTGGCCACCGAGGAGGCCGCATCGGGCATGGTGATCGGTACCCACGGCTCGACCTATGGCGGCAATCCGCTCGCGATGGCGGCCGGCGAGGCGATACTCGACGTGATCCTCGAAGAGGGCTTTTTCGAGCATGTCCGCGCGATGGGCGACCGGCTGCGCGGCGCGCTCGAACAGATGATCCCCAACCATGACGAATTGTTCGAGGGCGTGAGGGGCCGCGGGCTGATGCTCGGGCTGAAGATGAAGGTCGATAACAAGCCCTTCGTCGCCCATTTGCGCGAAAAGGGCCTGCTGACGGTCGCCGCCGCCGACAATGTCGTCCGCGTCCTGCCGCCGCTCAATATCGAGGAAAAGCACATCACCGAATTCGTCGAGGGCCTGTCGAAGGCGGCGGCCGAGTATGAAATCCCCGATGAGTGAGGGTTTGAGAATCCTCCCTGCGGCGAAGCCGTGGGGAGGGGGACCGCCGAAGGCGGTGGAGGGGCATTGCGACCAACCAACGGATGGGGTTTCCGCCAGCGATGGAGGCTCGGCTTCGCCTCGCCGCCCCTCCACCGGCTGCGCCGG
>JAIVHR010000132.1 GCA_020200935.1 Sphingomonadales bacterium | reverse complement strand
GATCCGGCCGGCGGTCGCGTCGCCGTCGGTCGCTTGGGCGTCCGCACTGAGCGTCGCCGTGGTTCCCGTCAGCGAAGCGCCGCTGACATCGACCTCGATCCTGCCGCCGGTGGCGTTGCCCTGCGCGGTCATGCCCTGTGCCGACAGATCGACATCGTCGAAGGCCATGTCGACTCCGCTCGACGCGATCCGCGTCCGGCCGCCCTGGCCTTCGCCCGATGCGCCGGTGCCCGAGACCGGCCCGCCTCCCATGCCGTCGGACGACATGTGTAGCGAGGTCGAGGTAAAACTGCCCGAGCCGCCGCTGCCGGTCAGGAAGGCGCGGCCGCCGATGCCGGATCCGCCGATCCCGTTCGAATCGCCGCCGCCGCTGCCGCCGCCGTGGCCGTTCGCCGTGATGGTGGTCGAATCCGCCTGCATTGTCGCGCCGGATCCGATTCCCAGTTCGGCGCGCCCGCCTTCGCCGTCGCCTCCATCGCCGCCGGTGCCGCCGGTCGCCTGACCCCCGACCCCGCCGAAACCATCGGCGACGAGCGACACCGAAGCGAAGGTGAGTTCTCCGCCCGACAAGACAGAGAAATTGACCGTGCCGCCCAGGCCGGCGCCGCCCGTGCCGCCCGCAACGCCGCCGGCGCTGTCGCCGCCACCGCCGCCGAAGCCGCTGGCCTGGGCCTGAAGAATCTCCGCGCCGGTCGGCGCATCGCGCGTATGAATGGTATTGCCGGCGTTCAGCACCTGCACATTCACCGCGCCGCCGCTGCCGATTCCGCCCGATCCGGCATTGATCGAGTTTCCGCCATGCCCGTTCGCGAATATGTCGATCCCGTTGGCGAGCAGAGCGCCGGTGCCGCCGATACCGGTGACGGTAACCGCGATCGTTCCGCCCTCCGCGTCGCCGCCTTGCGGACCTTCTCCGCCGAACGACACGGCTGACAGGCGAAGCTGCTATCGCCCTGGCCGCCGACCGAGGTTCCCTGTCCGCCGAAGGCGTCGGTGCGGATATCGATGGTGGTCGCGGCGCTGAGGGAGCCGCCGCCGCTGGCCTCGAGCACGACGTTGCCGCCCGAGCCGGTGGCGCCCGTCGCCCCGACCGCCGCGCCGCCAGATGCGTCGCCCGACGCAAAGAGCAGCATCGATTGTCCGATATTGATGGTTCCGCCGAGCGCCCGTACGGCGATCGACCCGCCATTCGCATCGGCGCCGTCCTCGCCGTTTGCGCTTGCGAAGACATTCAGATCGCCGTTGGCGATCAGCTGCCCGCCATTCTGAGCCCTCACGGTCACCGAACCGCCCTGGACGAAGGCGCCTGCGCCCGATGCGCCCGCGTCGATCTGCAAGGTCCCGTCGACCATCATGGTGCCGTTGTCGGAAACGACGGACACCGATCCGCCTTCGCCGTCGTCGCGATTGTCGCTGACGTCGATGGCGAGCGATTGCGCGAAATCGATGTCCGCGCCGGTATTCGTCACGCTGATCTGGCCGCCGCCGGCAAAGTTGTTCGCCGCCAGCGTGACCGCGCCGTCGAACTGCATGAGGTTGGTCGCCGCGATCCGCACCTGGTTGCCGGCGAACAGCTCGACATCGGCAGCGAAAACGCTCGATCGCGTCGGATTGTCGATGATCACCTCATTCGACGCGAACGCCTGAAGCCGCGAGGAGAAATGCGCGTCGCTGATGGTGACGCTGCCCTGCGGAGCGCCTGACGGGGCGATGCCCTCGCCGGGGCCACGGGCGAAACTTCGGCATCGCGACGAAATAGATCGCGTGATGGTCTGCGCCGCCGTTGCTCGAAGGCCCGCCGGTAGAGCCGGTATGATTGACCGCATTGGTGGTGACCGTCGTCCCGGTCAGGATATTGATGTCGAACAGCCCGCTATTGATAGTGATGTCGGCCGATTCGGCGGCGACATAGCCGGTCGAGCCGTTGACCCGTACGTCGCCCTGCTGGGTGATCCGCGGCGCCACCATCGCGACGTAGCTGCCTTCCATCGGCGCGGTGATCTGCGCACCGGCGCGCACAAGGATGTTCGCCGTGCTGTTGGCGGCGCCGCGGAAACGGATTTCTCCATCCGGCCCGAACAAGCCGCCCGTCGTGTCGATATCGTTTGCGGTCAGCACCAGGTTGCCGACATCGAAGGTGCCGGTAGCACCGATCACCAGTCCGCTCGGGCTGTAGATCATCACCGTGCCGCCGGTGATGCCGTTGACCAGGCTGTTGACGTCGCCGTTGAAGCCGATCGGCCGGTTGGGATCGTTGGCGATGATTCGATTGAGGACGACGAAGTCGCCGGCGCTGCGGAAATTGATTGTGTTTCCGAACGGCAGGAAATCGATCGCGTTGGTTCCGGTCGCCATGTCGAAGGGCGACCAGGTCAGCACGGCCTCGGCCGAATTGATGAAGATGTCGTCGATCGTCGCCGTGCGGTTCGCATTCGCCGCTCCCGAATCGACGGTGAAGTTGCCCTGCGCGGCTTGGGCATGGAGACCGCTCGGAGCGAGAATGGCGGCGGCGATCGCCGCGACTCCGCAGCCCGCGGTGAAATGCCGACGCCGTGTGGCTTTTCCAACCATATGTGAACGCAACTGAGCCATCTTGACGGGCCTCCTCACCCCTTATCGCGCAAAACGCACGAACAGCGAAACCAGCAGCCGGGGATCGGGCGTGTTGGCCTGGAAATTGGTTTCTACGAGCGGCACGGCGAGCGCGACGTCGAGCCGCGCGCGGTTGCCGTAATTGAAGCGGACGCCGCCGCCGACCGAGTATATCTCGTCGGAGTTCGGCAGGCCGAAGAATTGCGGGTCCTCATTGTCGACCCAGGCGGCATCGAAAAAGCCGTAGGGCTGGAAGGCGAGATCCTTCTCGGTGCGCGGGATGATGCTGCCGATCCGGATCTCCGAACGGAAGCCGAAGCCGCGATCGCCGAGCACCGAGCCCGGATCGTAACCGCGGCCGACCGTATAGTTGCCGCCGGCGAATTCCTCATAGGCGAGCAATGGATCGCCGGTCAGCTGGAGCCGCGATTCGAATATCCAGGCGAGCGCCGGCATCGGGCGGAATTCGGCGACGCTTTCGAGGCGAAAGACGGTCGCGCTCGAATCGCCCGCGCCGCGCGTCTGGGGCGGGGCGCCGGCGACAAAGCCGGGTTCGCTGGCGTCGAATATGTCGAGGCCCTGGCGGAGCTCCCCCGAGAGGCCGAAGCGCCAGCGCGGCTCGGCGGCGGTGAAGCCGCCGGTGCCCTCGATGCTGCGCCGGTCGGTGGCGAGGAAGCTGACCCCGGCATATGCCACGCGCAACCGATCGCGATTGAGGTCGATGCCGGCGAAGCGCACATCCTGATTTATGAAATCGACACCCCAGCGCCCGTCGATCCGCGTTCCCTGATCGAGCACGAAGGGATAGGTGGCGCGCAACGAGACGACCATCGTCTCGGTGTCGAACGGGCTGATCGCGCCGATTGTCGGGTCGTTCCAGCCATAGGTGAATTCGGCGCCGACCCTGAGCCCGTCGCCGCCGATCGCGAAATCATGGAGCGCGTTGACGACCAGCTGCTCGTCGAAATCGGCGGTGGTGAAGAAGCTGACCGCGGTCCGGTCGCCGAGCCCGGTGACAT
>JAIVHR010000018.1 GCA_020200935.1 Sphingomonadales bacterium | reverse complement strand
CCGTAAGGCCGCGGCCGAAGCGCTCGACGCCGCGCTGCCCGTTCCTTTCGAACGCACCGCGGTCAACGGCTTCGGCTTCCTCCAGCTGATCCGCCGCCGCGAGCGTCTCTCGCTCGTCGAGATCGTCCGCTACAGGCCGGTCGAGGCCGCCGCCCGGGCATTGATGCGCCGCGCCGAACGCACCGGCGGCCATGGCGAACTCCTGCTCACCGCCGCATCCCAAATCGTCGCGCTGATCGAAGAGCGGCCCGACTGGCAAGCTGAACTCGAACGCCGCACCGGCCGCGCCGTGCGTCTCGCTCCTGACCCCGCGCTCGCCCTTTGGGCCGGTCATGTCGCCGCGGCACAGCCCGGCTGAGGCTTTGCGCGGCCCCCTCGGCTATGCCAGTGAGGCGGGAAAGGAGAGCCGCATGCTGACCCGAGGCGACGACTATCCGCTGCATCAGAGCGCCGAGCCGGTCGCCTTCGCCGGCACCGACCGCAATTTCTACGATCGCTATTTCTTCAACGGCTATAGCGCCGACGGCAGCCTGTTCTTCGCCGCGGCGATGGGCATCTATCCGCAGCTCGACATCATCGATGCGAGCTTCTGCGTGATGGTGGACGGCGTTCAGCATAACCTTCGCGCCTCGCGCAGGATGGGCGGCGAGCGGCTCGATCTTGCGGTCGGTCCGATCCGGATCGAGATCGTCGAACCGCTCGCAAGGCTGCGGCTCGTCATCGAACCGAATGACGGCCCGCTGACCGCCCATATCACCTTCGCCGCCCGCCACGCGCCGATCGAGGAGCCGCGCTTCACCCGGCGGCAGGGGACGCGGCTGTTCATGGACTATACCCGCCTCACCCAGAATGGCGGCTGGGAGGGCAGGATCGCCTGCGACGGCGCCACCCACAGTCTCGCGCCCGCCACCCATCTCGGCACGCGCGACCGCAGCTGGGGTATCCGCCCGGTCGGCGCAGCCGACAGCCAGCCGCCGCCGGCGGGCGGGCTGCCGCAATTTTTCTGGCTCTGGGCGCCGCTCAACTTCGCCGATCATGCGAGCTTCTTCCACACCAATGACGACGGCGCGGGTGTGCCCTGGAACCGCCGCGCGGTCGTCGATGCGCTCGGCGGCAAGCGGCGCGAATTCGGCGATCCGGTCTACACGCTCGACTATCGTTCGGGCACGCGCCGCGTATCGGAGATGACAGCCTGGCTCTGCGCCGAGGCCGATATCGAGATCATCCTCAGGCCGACCGGCCCCGAATTCCTGATGTCGGGGCTCGGCTACACCCATCCCGAATGGGGCCACGGCATGGATCACGGCGCAGACCTCGCCATTTCCCATGACACGATCGACACCTTTTCGGCCGACCCCGACGATCGGTTGCATCTCCACATCCAGGCTTTCGCCGAAGCCGTGCTCAAGATCGGCCGCGAGGAATATCGCGGCCATGGCGTGCTCGAACAGCTGCTGCTCGGCCCGCACGAGCCGAGCGGCTTCGCCTCGCTGCTGGACCCCGCCGCGTGATCCCCACCCGGCCGGAGGACATGACCACTGGCTGGCTCGCCGAAAGGCTCGGCGCACCTCCCGGATCGCTCGTCTCCTTCACCCCCCGGCGCATCGGCACCGGCCAGATGTGCGACAGCTATCGTCTCGCGCTCGACTGGGAGGGACATGACGGGCCCGAGGCGATCGTCGCCAAATGCCCGAGCACCGACCAATCGAGCCGGCAGATCGCAAAGACCGTCCACTGCTACTGGCTCGAAGTGAACTGGTATCGCGAGCTGGCCGGCGAGATCCCGGTAACCTGCCCGCCCTGCTTCCATGCCGAGATCGCCGACAACGAGACCGATTTCGCGCTGCTGCTCGGCGACATGGCGCCGGCCGAACAGGGCGACCAGCTGGCCGGAGCGGAAATCGCCGAGATCGAGGCGGCGATCGGCGAGGCGGCGAAGCTCCACGCGCGGCTCTGGAACAGCGATCGGCTGAATGCGATTCCCTGGCTCAATCGAACCGGCGACAACAGCCCGCTCGTCCGCATGCTGCTGCCGCAGCTCTATCGGGGCTTTCGCGAGCGGTATCGCGACCGACTGGCGCCCGAGATCCTCGCCATGGGCGACCAATTCATCGCCGGACTGGATGGCTATCTCGACGCCGAGCCCTTCGCGCGCACACTCTGCCATGGCGATTTCCGCATCGACAATCTGCTGTTCGGGCCGGGCGGCGGCGTCACGGTGGTCGATTGGCAGACCTTGCAGATCGGCACCGGGCTGTCCGATATCGCCTATCTGATCGGCACCAGCATCGCCGACCCCGATCGGCGCAAGTCCGAGGAAGGACGGCTGGTCGATCTCTATTGCGAGTTGCTCGAAAGCCGGGGCCGGGCGATCGACCGCGAGGGCGCCTGGCTCGCCTATCGCCGCGCCGCCTTCGCCGGCTTCGTGATGGCGATCTTCGCCTCGATGAATGTCCAGCGTACGACCCGCGGCGACGAGATGTTCGCGGTGATGGCCGAGCGGCCGGCGCGCCAGATTCTCGATCTCGACAGCCTCGCGCTGCTCTGACTTGCGCTTCGGCCGTTGCGCCCCCAACTGACGCCCGATGGCCAAGCCCCCCAACAAGCAGAAATGCCCGATCTGCGGCAAGCCGCCGAGCGAGGAATTCTCGCCCTTTTGCAGCCGCGGCTGCAAGGATCGTGATCTTCTCAAATGGCTCGGCGACGGCTATCGCGTGCCCGGTCCGCCGGCCGATCCCGAAAGCCTTGTCGATGGGCGAAACGGGCTGGACAGCGACGCCCCGGACCGCCTATAGGCCCCCCTTCCGCGCCCGTCGCCGGATATGCCCAGGTAGCTCAGTTGGTAGAGCATGCGACTGAAAATCGCAGTGTCGGCAGTTCGATTCTGTCCCTGGGCACCATAATCTTTCGATTAATCTCCGATAGTTACTGACATCCGAAAAAAGCGCGCGGTAAGCCGCCTTTTGGCAGTGCTGGCTGAGGTCAACGTTGCTCGGGCAAGCCTCGGGCAGACCCAATCGCACCCGCTTGTCTCCGCTGCCCATTTTGCCAGAAAGGCGAAGACAATACGCGGCATCGCTTTCTCGCCACGAGCAAAAAAATAGCGCCGAATGGACGTGTCGACTTTACTTAGTTAAATCAAAGAGTTATAGTGCAGGCTGGCTGATCGGAGCACGACATTTGCCGAGAAACATTATCGGAATTTGTTGATTGTTTGCCCCTATTTTAATAACTTTGCTATCAGATTATCTTGTGAATGATAGCAGTTCCTGGTGATTCTGCTATCGAAAACCATTGCGGTTGATAGTGATAATGATTGATCCTGGTTTTGGATTTCAGAGAGCGCGACACGCGGCCAGCAGACGATTGCCGGAACCTATGCGACGTCGGTCACAGGTCGCTACGTGGACGAGGTAGCGGCACTGCGGGCGTTGGGTGACGGCCTGTCGCGCCTGTTTTATGCCGAATCTCGCGACGAGGGCGAGACTAGGTATCGGCTCACTCCGACCCAGAAAAAATGCCTCTTGGGCCTATTGCATCAACCGGGATGTACCGACGTCCAGCTTGCCAACCGCTGCGGCATTGTACGGTCTCAACTCAGCCGATCGGTCAAAGGCTTAATGGCGATGGAGCTGGTGAGATTCTTACCCTCACCAGCACACAAGGCGCAGCGGCATCTTTTCCTATCGGAAGAGGGACGGCTTGAAGCTGAGACCATTGCCGGAAATCGGGATTCCCGCATTGTGGCATTGCTGGAGACGATTGATCAGTCAGAACTCCGAGCCATTCAAAGCCTGTCGAGCAAATTGCGCGCCCGCCCGGCTGATGCGATCCCTGATTCTGCCATCAAACTGCGATCTGCGACCTATGGCGATCTCGTTTGGCTATTGCGCGAAAGCGCGGCACGAGCTGACAGGGCCAAGAATTTTCGTGCATCCTATTTGAGCGAACAGATAACTGAACTGGCCGCTTTCCTTGACCAGTCTCCTGAGGAGCGTGCCTGGACAGCGCATGGGTATGGCGCCCCTCTAGGCGGCTGTGCACTGTTGCTCACCGACGATGTCGAAGGTCACCTGTTGAATGGTCAGATCATTCTATTGCATCTGGTTGCACAGGAACACGCAGCACAGGTCGCGGAGCAAATCATCCGGACCTGCGTGGAAGAAGCAGAAGCGCTGACACTCGTGCATCTTCGCATCGAGCTAAGGAACCCCCAGACGTTTCTGAAAGAAGCGCTGAGTCGGCTCGGCTTCCAGGTGCGCCGTCGGGAACTCGAAGCTGATAGGAGCGGGTGGCGTAGAGAAGTCTGGACCCGTCACTTAACGCCTCTCGAAGAGGCGTAATCGCAAATGTATGGCCGACACAAGCTGACCTCGCGCTATGGCCGATACGGCATATCGTCGTATCACCGCCCTGCTGCGCAATGACGGCTCGTGCGTCAGGTTCCGCCCCCGATACCGGCCATATCTGGAGCTACGAGTTGGGCGCGCTTCGCTTGCCCGCTTTGCTCCGAATCCGTCGCCGATCGGACGCATGACGGCAAGGCGTTCTGCATGCTGACGGTGTTCGACGAACACAGCCGGGAGTGCCTGGCGATCCATGTCCAGCGCAAGCTGAACCAGCGCCATGGCCCGCCTGACGATATCCGGTCGGATAATGGGGCTGAGTTTGCCGCCCATGCCGTGCGCGACTGGCTCGGCCGGATCGGTGTGAAGACACTTTACATCGAGCCCGGCTCGCCTTGGGCGAATGGTTACAATGAAAGCTTCAATGGGAAGCTCAGAGATGAGCTGCTCAATGGGGAGATCTTCTATAGCCGGTGGACCACCCTGGTGGGGCAGGTCAGGTCTCGACCGCGCAGTCCCGATTACTCGGCCTGACTCAAAAAATGGACCGCATCTGCGAAGCAGGCCAGGGTATTCCCGGAGTCGCGGTTCGCGGACATCTAAGAGACGGGGTTGTTCCGCACCATCAGCACGTCGCAGGGCAGCCAGGAAAGCAATTCCGCAGCCCTACTTCCTATCGTTGCGTGGACGAAACCGCTTTTGCCGTGTGTGCCGAGCACAACGAGATCGGGCTCGCTGCGGTCGAGTGCCTGCTTCATTACAATGGCCAACTCGCCAACCATGGCTTTCGCCTTGATCCGCCGTCTCGTACCGGCGGGGAGGGACGGGCTCCGCAAAAACCTCTGAACGTCTTCTTCGGCCTCCCGACGAACATCGTCGACGATCTGTTCCGACCGCAGAAAGCCTTCATAAGGCGTGTGATAGGCATGAACGAGGTCGATCTTCGCCTTGGGAAAAAGGGCTAGAGCGGTCTCTAGAGCCGCGCGAGAGCAAGACGACAAATCCGTCGCCACCATCAGCCGCCGATAGGGGCCTTCGGCTATCTCTTTTACGATCAACACCGGTACTGAAGCCTGGCGAACGAGATAATCGACGGCAGTGCCGAGGATGTGATCCCTGAGGCTGTTCAAACGGGCGATTCCGGTGACGATAAGGTCGCACCGGGCATCCCTGGCGGCGTCGGCCAAAGTCTGCGGCACTGAGCCGCGCAGGACGATCGTCTGGGCAAGCCGATCGGTCTTGTTGAACTGCTTTTGAATCAACGCTGCAATGAGCATTTCCTCGGTCTCGGCGTCGCCCCTTCTCTTCTTGCCCTCGATTACATGCGCGACCACGATTTCTCTGTCGAGCTGGTCCGCCAGCAAGACCGTACGCTTGCAGGCACGGTCGCAGCGCGCGCTCAGATCAGTAGCGAGCATGATCCTTGGGCGATCGGTCAACATTCGTTCCGGCATCTGACAAGCACCTTCTAATGAGACAAGATGACCGGAAGGCCTGGCGCGGTAAGGATAGTGTCCGTGGCGCCACCCAAGATGAATTCGCGCGCGCGGGAATGCCCATAAGCGCCCATGACCAGCATGTCGGCACCCCGAGTCTCACAATAGCGTTTCAGGGCCTCTCCGGCATCGGCATCGCACGCCGGATGTTCGACCATCTTCGGTTCGATACCGTGGCGCCTGAGATAGCGTTCGAGCGGCTTAAGGGTATCGTTTATATCCAGTGGTTTCTCGTTCACGATCGTGACGACAAGGACTTCCCTTGCTATCGCGCAGAGAGGCAGCGCGTCGACCATTGCGCGCACGCAGGCTCTGCCACCATCCCATCCAATAACGATGGTATCGAGGGCGAGCTCGTCCCTCCCCATTTCGGGGAGCAACAATATCGGGCGACCGGATTCGAATATGATGTCCGCGGCGACGGATATGGCATCTGCATCGTCATAATGCGGAACGATGACGAGATCGTACAATCTGGCATGTCGGCACATCTCTCGCGGAAAAACCATCGCGCCGTTTTTAAAAACATGCTCCTCGCCCCTCATATGGTCCGGAACCGCATCTCTGAATTCCTCGATCAGCAAGTCCGTGTCGTTTTGACTGAGCTGGTTTTCCTCGGCAATAAGTCGGTTTGCTCCGACCAGTTTGTCGGCGAGAAAGTTGGCAATTTTGCGTCGGTGAACCTGCCAGATCGCCACCGATACCCGCGCCTCGAGAATCTCGCCAAGTTGGACGCCGGCCCTCAATACCCAAGGTGGAGTGCGTTTCGGATAGCTGTTCTCGGCGATCAGTATTTCTCGTATGCTCATTTCAGGATTCCTTGTGTGCGCTCGTGACTTGAGCACGCAGTCGCACGGTTCTACGAAACGTTCATTTCGGGCCACAGCGCCTTGATTTCGGGCGGCAGACCACTCTTGACGTCGTCGATCTCGCCTTCTGAAACATGGTCGGCCACGACCGCGAGCGCCGCCCTGGCTGTCACCCCGGGATCCTCATTGGGGTCCTCGACGAACGCCGCCTCGATTGCCGCGATAAAATTCAATTCGTGCTTGTGACGGGTCGGCGAACGGTTCGGTCGCCAGCCTTCGTAATAGATCCCGCGGATGAGCGTCGGCAGTTGCGCCGCGAGATGGACGGCTTCATTCATCTGGAGCCTGTCGCGCAGGACATGTAAGGTCGAACGAAGCAGGCGATAGGCTCGCTGCTTGTCGTCCCAATCCAGTCTGCCCATTAATTCGTCGAGCCAGATATTCGTATCCTGGACCGACTTGTCGAGGATTTTGAGGCCGAGCGCGCTCATGAACTTCTCCTTTTGCAGATCGGCGGTGCCACGTCTTGCGTCGGGATAATCCGACCCACCCGGGTTTAAAGCAAAGCGCGGCATTCGGGTCTGTAGGTAAGTTCACTGATATGGCAGCGGCGGTCGGCGCTTGCCAGCTTCGTCCGGAGATGAATTACCGTTATATGGCGGCTGCGACCGGAGACCAGCGCCGCGGTCGCATTGCATGCGATCCGACCTATTC
>JAIVHR010000302.1 GCA_020200935.1 Sphingomonadales bacterium | reverse complement strand
GCCCGAGGACATTGCCGACGAGGACACCGACTCGCGGCCCATCCCGGCCAGCGTCAGCCGCCGCCCGATTGCCGAGGAGAAGGCGATCCGCGCTGCCCGGCAGAAGCTCGAACAGGCGAAATCGCCGGTGCTGGTGCTCGGCGGCGGCGCGAACCGGACGATGACCAGCCGAATGCTGACCCAGTTCGTCGACAAGACCGGCATTCCCTTCGTCACCACCCAGCTCGGCAAGGGGGTGATCGACGAGACCAACGGGAACTACCTCGGTACCGCCGCGCTGTCGGCCGGCGATTTTGTCCACCGGGCCATCGAGGCCGCCGACCTGATCCTCAATATCGGCCACGACGTGATCGAAAAGCCGCCCTTCTTCATGAAACAGGGCGGCACCGAGGTGATCCATATCTCGATGAACCGCGCCGAGGTCGATCCGGTCTATTTCCCGCAGATCGAGGTGATCGGCGACATCGCCAACGCCGTCTGGCAGATCAAGGAGGACCTCCTTCCGCAGGGCCATTGGGACTTTTCGGCGATGCGCAAGGCGCGCGAGGCCGAAGAGGAGCATACCGCGACGCTCGACGGCGATGTCCGCTTCCCGGCCTATCCGCCGCATCTGGTGAAGGCGGTTCGCGCGGCGATGCCGCCCGACGGGGTGATCGCGCTCGACAATGGCGTCTACAAGATCTGGTTCGCGCGCAACTATCCGGCGCGCCAGCCCAACACCGTGCTGCTCGACAATGCGCTCGCTTCGATGGGCGCCGGCCTGCCCTCGGCGATGGCCACCGCGATGCTCTATCCCGACCGCAAGGTGATGGCGATCTGCGGCGATGGCGGCTTCATGATGAACAGCCAGGAAATGGAAACGGCGGTCCGGCTCGGCCTCAATGTGACGGTGCTGATCCTACGCGACGACGCCTACGGGATGATCCGCTGGAAACAGGCCAATATGGGCTTCGAGGATTACGGGTTGACCTTCGGCAATCCCGATTTCGTCAAATATGCCGAGAGCTACGGCGCCGCCGGCCACCGCGCCGAAAGCGCCGAGCATCTGGGAGAGTTGCTCGAGGAATGCCTCGGCGGGACCGGCGTCCATCTGATCGACTGCCCGGTCGATTATTCGGACAATGATCGCATCCTCAATAACGAGATCAAGAAGCTGAGCGCCGCTTTGGAACTCGCGTAGAGATAAGAAGCGACGCCATTGCGAGGAGCCGAAGGCGACGCGGCAATCCAGTCCAGCGGGTTGGGTGATCACGACGGGCGGGCCTGGATTGCTTCGCTGCGCTCGCAATGACGGTGTGGCTACGCGTCCCCGATCTTCTCCGGCAGCGGGAACAACGTGACGAAGCGTTCGGCGAGCGCACGGTCGCCTTCGATCCGCAAGGCCCCCGCCCTCTCGAGCGCCGCGAGCGGCTCGCCGCCATAGACTGCGGCGGCGAGGATTTCGGGCGCGCATTCGAACAGCAAGTCGACATTTTCGGGCGGCCTGCGTTCGGTCTCGACATCGCCGTTACGGATCCGCGCCACGAAGCCGTCCTCGCCAAGCCGGAACCCGATCCGCGCATCCAGGCCTTTCGCGCGCCCTCGAGCCGCTCCAGCCGTTGAGTAAGAATATTGGCGCTGATCCCGGGCAGATCGGCGCGCAATTCTTTGAAGCGCCGCGGCCCGAACATCAGCTCGCGCATGATCAGGATCGACCAGCGTTCGCCGATCATCTCGAGCGCGAAGGCTGTCCCGCAAGCATCGTCATACCAGCGCTTTCGTTCGCTTGATCGCTTTGAAGTCATCTTTAATAACCTAGTGGTTGCTTTTCATAACTTCAAGAGGCATCAGACGGAAAGGGTGATTCGCCCGAGTCGCGATGGAAGAAGAGTGAGCCATGACCGCTGCCCCCGCCCCGATCACCATCACCGCCTTCAAATGGGTGCCCGCCTTCGCGCGCGGACAGGTGCGAGATTTCCGGCTGCGCTGGATGCTGAAGGAAGTCGGCTGGGACTATCAGGTCGAGCTGATCGACGGCGATACGCTGGCAACCGACGCCTACCGGGCCGAACATCCCTTCGGTCAGGTGCCGCTGCTACGCGAGGAAGGCCGCCCCGCTTTGTTCGAGACCGGCGGCATCGTGCTCGACATCGCCGAACGATCGGGCAGGCTGCTGCCCGAGGACGAGGACGAGCGCGCGCTAGCCAAATGCTGGACCTATGCCGCGCTCAACTCGGTCGAGCCGTTCCTTTTCGAGGTCGCGGCCGATCACAACAAGCTGGTCGAGGCCCACGATAATCTCGCCGCGTGGCGTGACCGCTGCTTTGCCCGGCCCGCCTACAAGGAGGCGATCGCCGAACAATATGCCGAATACGACCGCTCCGGGCCGAAGGACATGGGTTGGGACGAGGACGAATTCGCCCAACAGAAGGAAACGCAAGGAAAAGGAGAAACGAAATGACGTTCATCCAGGGATTTCTGGTGCCCGTCCCCGAAGGGAGCCGGGACGCCTATCGCGAGATGGCGGCGAGCGCGGTGCCGATGTTCGAAAGGCACGGCATGGTCCGGATGGTCGAATGCTGGAGCGACGACGTGCCGCATGGCGAAACCACCGACATGTATCGCGGGGTCAATGCCGAGGAGGGCGAGATCGTCGTTTTCTCCTGGGTCGATTGGGGTTCGAAAGAAGTCTGGCAGAAGGCGCACAAGGCCTTCTCCGAGGAGATGGAGATGGAGATGTCGGCCGAGATGCCGTTCGACGGCAAGCGCATGGTGTTCGCCGAGTTCGACACGATCGGCGAGGCCGGCGAGGGCGGCAGGAGCGGCTACGTGCAGGGCTATGTCGCGCCGGTGCCCAAGACCAACAAAAACGCCTTTGCCGAAATGTGCGCCGGGATGCGCGAAGTGATGGTCGATCACGGCGCGCTGCGCGCGGTCGACAGCTGGGCCGACTCGATCGCCGACGGCAAGGTCACCGACTTCAAGCGTGCGGTAAAGGCCGAAAAGGACGAGGCGGTCGCGTTCGGCTTCGTCGAATGGCCCTCGAAAGCGGCCTATGACAAGGGCATGGCGAAGATGCGCGAGGACAGCCGCATGCCGCCCCCCGGCTCCGACATGCCGCTCGACGGCAAGCGGCTGATCTATGGCGGCTTCGAAGTGCTGCTCGACACCGCACAGGAGCAGGGCTGATGACCACCAACACGATCTGCCTCTGGTATGACGGCGATGCAGAGCAAGCCGCGCGTTTCTACGCCGAGACCTTTCCCGACAGCGAGGTGACCGCGGTCCACCGCGCTCCGGGCGACTATCCGGCGGGCAAGGAGGGCGATGTCATCACGGTCGAGTTCACCGTGCTCGGCATCCCCTGTCTCGGCCTCAATGGCGGGTCGACATTCAAGCATAGCGAAGCCTTTTCCTTCCAGATCGGCACCGAGAGCCAGGAGGAGACCGACCGCTATTGGAACGCGGCGCCTTCGTCTCGCTCGACGGCGTCATGCAGGCACCCGGCGGTCCCGAAGAAGACCCGACCGGCGACTTTGAGTATGGCGGCTGGCTGTCGCAGTTCTTCGACGAGGCGCTCGGCAATCAGATCGACACGCTGTTCACGCCGCCCTTCGATCTGCTGCTCGGGCGCAAGACCTATGAGATCTTCGCCGCGCACTGGCCGTTCATACCCGAGGACGGCGGCATCGCTACACTGTTCCGCAAGGCCGGCAAATACGTCCTGACAGGCTCCGACGCGCCGCTCGAATGGGAGGGCAGCCAACGCCTCGCCGACTTGGACGCGCTCGCCGCGCTCAAGGCCGAGGACGGGCCGGACCTGGTCATCCAGGGGAGTTCGACGCTTTATCCGCAGCTGCTCGAACGCGGTCTGCTCGACCGAATCGTGACGATGACGGCGCCGCTCGTCCTCGGCACGGGCAAGCGGCTTTTCGGCGAGGGGGCGCCGGCGGGCGCCTTCAAGCTGATCGAACACCGGCTGACCAGCACCGGCGTGTCGATGGCGACCTACGAGCCGGCCGGCGAAATCGAGCCCGGCTCCTTCGCGGCGCAGGAACCGAGCGAACGGGAGCTCGCGCGGCGCGAGCGGATGAAGGCGGAGGGCTGACGCGATGGAACTCTATGGCCACCCCTTCTCCTCCTACACCTGGAAGGCGCTGATACCCTTCTATGCCTGCGACATCCCGTTCGAATTCCGGATGCTCGACCAGGATCACCCGGAGAATTACGCCTTCGTCCAAAAGGCACATCCTGCGGGCAAGTTCCCTGTGCTGGTCGACGGCGACACGGTGATCGTCGAAGCGACCGCGATCATCGAATATCTGGTCGCGTCGCAGGAGGCGGCGCGGGGGCTGATCCCCGTAGATCCGCGCCAGGCGGTTAACGTCCGGATGCTCGACCGGATTTTCGACAATTACGTGATGGGGTCGATGCAGCGCATCGTCAGCGCCCATATCGCCGACGGCGATAATCCCGATCCCGATGAAATCGCCGCCGGCGAAACCGGCCTGCGGCGCGCCTATGCGTGGCTCGAAGATTGGCTGTCGGAGAATGCATTGCCGCCGCATATCTCGCTCGTCAGCTGCGCCGCGGCACCGTCGCTTTTCTATGCCGGCTGGGTCGAACGCATTCCCGAGGACCGCGGCCGCGTGGCCGCGCTGCGCGCTGACCTCCTCGCCCACTCCGCCGTCGCCCGCTGTGTCGAGGAGGCGCGACCCTATCGCGGGCTTTTCCCCTCCGGCGCGCCCGATCGGGACTGATTTGCCCGAGCAACGAATCGCGCACCGGGCAACGTGCCGGCTCATGCGAGGCCGAGGACGTCGACGAAGGCTGACAAAGCTCCAAAAACCGCGATGAATTGAACATTTCCCGATCCTCCCGCCTTGCTTCGCGCGGCACGAACGAACATAACTGCGCCGGGCCGCCGAAGGGGGATATGCGTGGCAGGCAGAGTGGTTTGGGCCATGACGATCGCAGCGCTGGCGCTGACCGGCGGGCTCGGCATTGCGTTCGGAGAGCCCCGCGACGCGGCGATCGCCCAGTCCTCGGGCAACACTCATGTCGGCGTCGCGAGCTGCGGCGGTACGACCTGCCACGGCCGCCAGGAGGCCGACGGCGTCATCGTCCGGCAGGACGAGATATTGCGCTGGCAGGAACCGTCGAGCCAGACCGGCGCCCATAGCCGCGCCTACGCCATCCTCTCCCAGCCGCGCTCGCGGATGATCGCCAGCCGGCTGGGGATCGGCGACCCGACCGGCGCGACGGCGTGTCTGGGCTGCCATACCGACTATGTCCCGGCCTCGCGCCGCGGACCGCGTTTCCAGCTTTCCGACGGGGTCGGCTGCGA
>JAIVHR010000017.1 GCA_020200935.1 Sphingomonadales bacterium | reverse complement strand
CAGCGCCTGATCGACATTGTTGTCGCGAACCGAAACTTGCATAAGCCTGTCAGTCTCCAATCGAATTTCGTTGGCTCCAGCACCATATAGGCGCCGGCGGCCCGAATTTCCACGGTCAAAGCAATTTGCACCTCGAAAGCGGAGCTTCCGCGGCGGTCGAGGGCAGCTAGCAGCGGCGATCGGCTTTTTCAAGCTCTATTCCCTCTCCTCCAGCCGGAGCGCAGCTTTGCTGCGCGCGCTCGCTTTGCGAGCGCCACCCCCTCTCCAACTTCGTCTAAGCTCGTACCTCGCCAAGACTTCGTATCCTCTCCCCCTTGAGGGGGAGAGGAAAATATGGTCCGGCTCGACTTTTTTGCACCGTTGCGCGACAATCGCGCCGACCGCGGACAGGAGAGACTCGATGGCCACCAAGGTGACGCCCGACAACGACCAGATGAGCGAAGAGGAATGGAAGGCGCGGCAGGAGCTCGCCGCCTGCTACCGCGTCTTCGCGATGATGGGCTGGGACGAATCGATCTACAACCACATCACGGTCAAGGTGCCGAACGAGCCCGGCGCCTTCCTGATCAACCCCTTCGGGCTGCATTTCAGCGAAGTGAGGGCCTCGAACCTGATCAAGATCGATATCGACGGCAACAAGCTCTCGGAGAGCGATTATCCGGTCAACAAGGCGGGTTTCGTCCAGCATTCGCTCTTCCACCGCCATCTCCACGACGCGCATTGCATCATCCATACCCACACCACCGACACGATGGCGGTCTGCGCGCTCGAGGGCGGACTCCAGCCGGTCAATTTCTACGCCTGCAACTTCATCGGCCGGGTTTCCTATCACACCTTCGAAGGCGTGACGGTCCGCGAGGAGGAAGGCGAGCGGCTGCTCGAAAATCTCGGCAGCAACCGCATCCTGATGCTGCGCAACCACGGTCCGGTGGTGATCGGTCCGACCCTGCCGATCGCCTTCGTCCAATATTGGGCGCTCCAGCGCGCCTGCGAGATCCAGTGCAAGACGCTGGCGATGGGCGAGCCGGTCCAAGTCCCCGACGAGGTCGTCGCGGTCCACCAGCGCGACCTTTTCCAGGCGCAGGCCTCGGCTGAGCCCGGCCGCGCCGATTTCGACGCGATGGTCCGCCGGGTCGACGCGATCGACACGAGCTGGCGCGAATAGAAGATGCGGTGATTGCTTTGCTCGCCCTCGCCTTGCAATCGGCGGGTCCGGCCGCGTCCGTTCCCCATTCTCACGCCTGTACCGAAAGCCCCGGCAGCGAGGAGATCGTTGTCTGCGCCAGAGGACCCGACGCCGATCATTACCGGATCCCGGAGGAATTGCGCGATTCGCGCGACGAAGAGAGCTCGGTTCCCCGGGCGAGGATCGGTATCGTAGACGGCATGGCCGCCGAGGTTCGCGGCGAGCAGGCCGATGTCGGCGGCTTCCCCTCCCAACGCGTTTTCGTCACATTGTCGACGGTCTTCTGAGGCTGTTCGCGAAACGCTTGTCGCAAACCCGCCTGCCGGGCTAGATCGCATGCGATGACCCGGATGACCGTCAACGGCCAGCCCGTCCATTACCGGATGGATCCGCGAACGCCGCTGCTCTGGGCGCTGCGCGACGCATCGAACCTCACCGGCACCAAATATGGCTGCGGCATCGGCGTTTGCGGCGCTTGCACCGTCCATATCGACGGCGAGGCGGTGCGCTCGTGCCAGGTCACCCTCGCCGAGGCCGAAGACGCCGACCCGTCCGACGACGAGATCGACGCGGCGATCACCAACCTGTGCCGCTGCGGGACCTATCCGCGGATCCGCGAGGCGATTCGGCTCGCCGCCCGCGTCGCGCGCGGCGAGGAGCGGCTGGCCGCCGCGCCGCCGCCCGGCATCGACCCAGAAGACGCGGCGCGCAATGTCGAGGCGCTGGCCCCCCCGGTCGCCGACCGGAACAGCGATCCGGGGCGCATCCGCGAAGACTGAACCTTGCATTTTCCTGACTCGCGGGTTCAGGCGCGCCTCATTCGTCCTGTGCCAGACACGCCTCATAGGTGGCCGACGCCGCCACAACCCGATGAGGAGTGACCAGCCATGCGTATCAGATCGATCGCCCTGTTGCTGGCGGCGGCCGCGAGTATCCCCGCGCTTGCCGCACCAGCCAACGCCAACCCGATGCAGGAGGTGCTCGCACGCGCCAGCGCGGAGACCGAGCCGACCCAGCTCGCCCTGCTTCAGCGCGACGACCGACGCGGCGAACGCCGCGAGCGGCGCGCCAATCGCGGCGAGCGACGCCCCAACCGTGCCGAGAACAGCAACAATCGCGGCCGCGCCGAGATCAGCGTCGAGCGCCGCCAGGAACGGCGCAGCGAGAACCGCGCCGAGCGCCGCCGCGATGCCCGGCAGCCCGAGCGTCCGGTCCAACAGCGCGTGCAACAGCGGGTCGAACGGCGGGTAGAACGCGGGGCCGAAAGCCGCACCGAGCGCCGCCGCGACGTCCGGCAGGACCGTCGCGATGTCGAACGGCGCGTCGAACGCCGGGTTGAAAATCGCACCGAGCGCCGCCGCGACATCCGGCAGGACCGCCGCCAGGAACAGCGCCAGATCGAACGCCGCCGCGACAATATTCGCGACCGCCGTGCCGATCAGCGGCGCGCCGAACAGCGCCGGGACCTGCGCCAGGATCGTCGCGCAGAACGCCGGTGGGACCGCCGGGAAGCACGCCGCGACTATCGCGACTGGAATCGCAGCTGGCGCAACGACCGGCGCTATAACTGGCAGCACCATCGCAGTTACAATCGCGGCATCTTCCAGCTCGGCCGCTATTATTCGCCCTATCGCAATCGCAGCTACAGCCGGCTGAGCATCGGGTTGTCGCTGGGCTCGGGCTATTACGGCCAGCGTTACTGGATCAGCGATCCGTACCGCTATCGTCTGCCGGCGACGCGCGGATATCTGCGCTGGATCCGCTATTATGACGATGCGTTGCTGGTCGACATTCGCGACGGCTATGTCGTCGACGTGATCTACGACATCTTCTGGTAGCTCCGCTGGGGTTTGCCCGGACTGAATCCTCCGTCATGCCGGACTTGATCCGGCATCCAGAGCCGCAAGCGATGTCGCCTGCCGCTCTGGCCCCCGGATCAAGTCCGGGGTGACGGGACCAATCCAGTCGGAAGTAAATCGACCCCACAGAAGACGGCCCGGAGGCGCTTATCGCCTCGGGGCCGTTTTTATTTCGCTTTCCGGTTGCTGACCGGCCGGTTCAGCATACTGCCATCAAAGCGGGTGCAGAAGCACCGGACCGGGCCGCGGTGGCCTGGAGGAGACCAGACAATGCGTAGAGTAACCCTTGCCCTGTTGCTGGCGGCGGGCCTCCCGGCCATCGCCGCCCCGGCCCAGGCCGGCCCCCTCGACGAGGTGGCGCCGGGACCTGCGCCAGGATCGTCGCGCAGAACGCCGGTGGGACCGCCGGGAAGCACGCCGCGACTATCGCGACTGGAATCGCAGCTGGCGCAACGACCGCCGCTATGACTGGCGCGATCATCGCAACCGCTATCGCAGCGTCTACCGGCCGAGCGTACGCTATTACGCGCCCTATCGCGGCCACCGCTACAGCCGGCTGAGCATCGGCATCCATCTCGGCTCGGGCTTTTTCGGCTCGCGCTATCTGATCAGCGATCCCTGGCGCTACCGCCTGCCGCCGCATCGCGGATATCTGCGCTGGATCCGCTATTATGACGATGTGCTGCTGGTCGACACGCGCAGCGGCTATGTCGTCGACGTGATCTACGACTTCTTCTGGTAGATCGCCGATCCTGGGGACGGTCCGGAGGCGCCCATCGCTTCCGGGCCGTTTTCTATTTGCGCTGCGTCCTCAGCAGCGGAATCATCCTCGCCAGCGTCTCGTCGCGGTCGATCAGCTGATGCTTGAGTGCGCCGACAACGTGCAACGCGATAATCCCGATCCAGGCCTTGGCGAGGAGCTCGTGGGCTTCCTCGGCAAAGTCATGCACCGAATCATTCTCGCCGATCGGCAAAGCCGGTATCTCGAACAGCCCGAAGATGCTGACCGGGTTGCCGCCGCCGGTCGAGACGATCAGCCACCCGAGAAGCGGCACCCCGATCATTAACAGGTAGAATGTCAGATGGGTAAAGCGCGCAAGGATCCGTTCCCAGGCCGCATGCTCTAAGGACAGGGGCGGAAAGCCGTGGCCTATGCGCCAGCCGAGACGGATGACGCTCAGCGACAGCACGCTCAGTCCGATCGCGAAATGCTGGGCCATCCAGAATTGCCGCGCATCGCGCGCCATATCTTCATGCAAGAGACCGATCGTCAGATTCGCTACGACAAGCGCGGCGATCAGCCAGTGGAGCAGGATCGCGACCCGCGCGTAACGCTCGGCGGCGGCAGACGACATGAGCAACTCCTTCGTGAAGAATGGGCCTGAAGAATGGGCCGGGCGCACACTTTCTCCTTGAGCTTCGGTCATTGCAAGCGATAGCGTTTCGCAAACCAATGGGGAGCTTTCAAATGATCCGCAAAGTCGTCGCCGCGCTCGCCGCATTCTGCCTCACCGCGCCGGCGGTCGCGCAGGACGCGCAGGCCACCGGAGGTCTCTATGCCATCCATGCCGGCCGCGTCATCACCGAGCCCGGCCAACCGGTGCTCGGCGCCTCGACGATCGTCGTGCGTGGCGGCCGCATCGAGGCGATCGAGGACGGTCACCAGTCGCGCCCCGGCGCCGAATATCTCGACTGGTCCGAGCTCACCGTGATGCCCGGGCTGATCGATCTCCATACGCATATTTCGGGCGATCCGGGCGGCGATTATCGCGACGAAGCGGTCGAGCCCGCCGAATGGGGCGTCGTGATGGGCGTCAAGAACATGCAGATCTCGGCGCGCGCCGGCTTCACCACCCTGCGGGTTCCCGGAATCGGCATGGAAGCCGGCAACGCGCTGCGCCGCGCGACCGAACAGGGCATCGTTGCCGGGCCGCGCATCCTGACCTCGGGGCCGGGCCTCTCGATCATCGGCGGCCATGGCGACGTATCGGGCTTTCGCGAGGATGTGAATGCGGTGCTGGCGGCCGGCAATACCTGCACCGGGCCCGAGGAATGCGCGGCCAGGGTGCGCGAATGGTCTCGCGCCGGCGCCGATTTCATCAAGATCACCGCGACCGGCGGCGTGCTCAGCCAGCAGGCGCGCGGGCTCGACCAGCATTTCACCGACGCGGAGATGCGCAGCATTGCCGACACCGCCCACTCGCTCGGCATCCATGTCGCCGCCCATGCCCACGGCCCGCGCGGCATCGAGGCGGCGGCGCGCGCCGGCATCGATTCGATCGAGCACGGCACCTTCGCCGACGAGGCGTCGCTCGCCGCGATGCGTGAGAACGGCACCGTGCTTGTGCCGACCTTGATGGCCTATACGGGCATCCGCGAGCGGCTCGGCACCGGCGTCTACACGCCGCAGGTCGAGGACAAGGTCCGCCAGACGCTGTCGCAGGTCGGCCAGGCGGCGCGGCGCGCCCACGCGATGGGCATTCCGGTGCTGTTCGGCACCGATGCCGGCGTCTTCGAGCATGGCCGCAATGCCGAGGAGCTTTACATGTATGTCGATCTCGTCGGCATGACGCCGGCCGAGGCGCTGCGCTCGGCGACCATCGAGGCGGCGCGCTTCCTCGATATGGAGGATGAGATCGGCCGCCTCGCGCGGGGCTATTCGGCCGATCTGATCGCGCTGTCGGGCGATCCGCTCACCGATGTCCGCGCGCTCGAGGATATCGAGCATGTCATGGTGCGCGGCCGGACGATCGATTGAGCGCGGGCCGGTCCAGCCCCATCACAAGACAGCTTCCCCCGAATCGCGGCTTTTGATAGCGGGCTGGCCATGAGCAACACCGACCCCACGATTCTCGCCGAGCGCAACCTCACGATCATCGCGCATATCGAGGGGCAGCCCGGCGTCCAGCGCGTGCCGAATCGCAATCTCGATCTCTTCATGGTCAAGGATTTCCTCGGTGCCGAGGAATGCCGGCTGCTGGTCGAAAAGATCGACCGCGACGCGCGGCCCTCGACCTTGCTTTCGGCGACCGACGACACCGAATTCCGCACCAGCTCCTCGACCGATTTCAACCGCCAGGCGCCCGAGATCGACGCGATCGAGGCCAAGATCACCGCCTTCATGGGGATCCACAAGGATCACGGCGAGACGATCCAGGGCCAGCGCTACGAGGTCGGCCAGCAATTCAAGGGCCATCACGACTGGTTCTACGACACCCAGGACTACTGGCAGCAGGAGAAGAAGCAGGGCGGCCAGCGGACCTGGACGACGATGGTGTTCCTCAACGACACCCAGACCGGCGGCGCCACGCGCTTTCCCAAGATCGGCAAGATGATCCACGCCGAAAAGGGCAAGCTGCTCGCCTGGAACAACCTCAACGCGGCCGGCGAGCCCAACACCTGGACGCTGCATCAGGGGATGAAGGTGCGCGAAGGCGTCAAATACATCATCACCAAATGGTGGCGCGAGGAGCCCTGGATCGGCAGCGGCGGCAGCCAATATTATTAGCTTTTTTCATGTCGTTAGTCGGCCCCAGCCGACCGGTCGTCGAAATTGCTACCCTGCGCCCGCAATTCTTGTAACCTGTCGGCAAATCTGTTAGCGTCTTAGCAGAGTAACACACCAATCAGTCCCATCAGTCACCCGGAGATCCCCCGCAATGAACCGCAAGACCCTTCTTTTCGCCACCGCCCTGCTCGCCTCGACCGGCCTCACGGCCGCGCCCGCGCTTGCGCAGCACGCTCACGACGCGGCCGCCGATCACGCGGCGATGACCGCCGACGAGCATCTGCATGCCCTGTTCGCCGAAGCCGACGAGGACAATCTGCGCCGCAATCCGATCGCCGCCTTGTTCCGCGGCGACATGCGCTATGCCGACCGTCTCGGCGATTTCCTCAGCGACGCATATTTCGAGGGCGAGCGCGAAGCGGCGCGTTCCGAGCTCGAACAGCTCAGGGCGATCGACCGTTCCGCCCTCACCCCGCAGAACCAGATCGCCTACGACATCTTCGAACGTCAGCGCGAGGAGGGCCTGCGCGATCTCGGCCCCGAGATCTTCCCGCTGACCATCGTCCGCCCGATCAACCATTTTTCGGGCTTCCACACCTTCTACCCGACCTTCGCTTCGGGCCAGGGCGCGGCGCCGTTCAACACGGTCGAGGATTACGACAACAATTTGTCGCGCCACGAGGATTTCCTGCGCGGCGTCGACCAGGCGATCGATCGGTTTCGCGAGGGCATGGAATCGGGCGTCGTCGAGAGCAAGCTGACGATTCGCCACGTCATCGACCAGCTCAATACCCAGATCGATGCCGGGGTCGAGGACTCGCCCTATTACGCGCCGGTCGAGAATTTCCCCGAAGACTTTTCCGAAGCCGACAAGGCGCGGCTGACCGCGGCCTATGCGGCAAGCACCCAGGAGATCTTCGACGCCTATGTGCGGCTCAGGGATTTCCTGCGCGACGACTATCTGCCGGTGGCGCGCGAGGGCGTCGGGCTCAGCTACATGCAGGGCGGCGATGCACTCTATGCGCAGATGGTCAAGGACACGACGACGCTCGACGTGACGCCCGATTATATCCACAATCTCGGCCTCGCCGAGGTGGCGCGGATCACCGCCGGGATGGAGGCGATCAAGCAGGAGGTCGGCTTCGAGGGCACGCTCGCCGAATTCTTCGAATTCATCCGCACCGACGCGCAGTTCAAGCCCGAAAGCCGCGAATGGCTCGGCGAGGAATATTACCGGATCGGCGAGCGCGTCGATGCGCGGATCGGCGAGCTCTTCTCGACCATCCCGGCAAGCCCGCTCGAGATTCGCGCGGTCGAGCCCTTCCGCGAAGCGACCGCGGCCGGCGGTTCGTACCAGTCGGGAACGCCGGACGGATCGCGCCCCGGCCTCTTCTATTACAACGCCTATAATCTCGACGAGCGGCTGACGCCGGGCATGGAGACGCTCTATCTCCACGAGGGCGCGCCGGGACACCATTTCCAGATCAGCCTCGCCCAGGAAAACGAAGCGCTGCCCAATTTCATGCGCTTCGGCGGCAACACCGCCTTCGTCGAGGGTTGGGCGCTCTATTCGGAGACGCTCGGCCCCGAGCTCGGACTGTTCACCGATCCCTATCAGCGCTTCGGTCACCTCAATGACGAGATGCTGCGCGCGATGCGGCTGGTCGTCGATACCGGGCTCCATTCGAAGGGTTGGACCCGCGATCAGGCGATCCAGTATATGCTCGACAATTCGGGCATGACCAACACCGAGGCGACCTCGGAAGTCGAACGCTACATCGCGATTCCCTCCCAGGCGCTCGCCTACAAGGTCGGCGCGCTGACCATCCAGGCGCTGCGCGCCCAGGCCGAGCAAGCGCTCGGCGAGAATTTCGACGTCCGCGCCTTCCACGAACAGGTGCTCGGCACGGGATCCTTGCCGATGGCGATCCTCGAAACGAAGATCCACGACTGGATCGTCGCCCAGGGCGGCGAGCGGCCCGGCCCGGTCGATCTGATGGCGGTGCATGCGGGCGACTGAAGCTCCTTGTGCTCCTGCGAAAGCAGGAGCCCAGGGCCTTGGAGCCGTTCGGACTTTAGCCGAAACGTCATGCCGGACTTGATCCGGCATCCAGAGCCCGGAACGGCATCGCCTGCCGCTCTGGACCCCGGGTCAAGCCCGGGGTGACGAAGGACGCTGGATGACAAGGGACGCTGGGCGGCGGCGCCTGGCGCGCTGGGCTCCTGCTTTCGCGGGAGCACGACGTCCTACTCGCGATCCGGCCCGAGCTCCGAATCGAGGTCGCGCGGGCGGGTGAAATCACTCAGCACTCCCTGCCCCGCTTCGAGATCGCTCCAGTTCGAGGCGTCGAACTCGATCACCGCAAGGCTGCAGGTCGGGAATTTCTCTTCGACCGACGCCCGTTTCGCATCGTCATCGCTTTCGGGCACGAGCAGCAGCACCAGATCCTCGAGCCCCGAATTGTGCCCCGAAAGGAGCAGACTTTCCGCTGCGTCGGGCGTTTCGTGAAGGATTTCGAGCAGGGTGCGGGCGGGGGCGAGATAGGCGCGGGAGTCCCATTGGGGCGCGATCGGCGCGCCATATCCCCGCCCGGCGGCCTCGAGCGTCTCGACCACCCGCGCGGCGGGAGAGGCGACCGCGCGATCGAACGAGACGCCCCGATCGCGCATATATCGGCCCATCGCCTCGGCCGCGCGCCTGCCCTTGGCGTTGAGCGGCCGATCGAAATCGCGCTGCACGGGATCGTCCCAGCTCGATTTGGCATGGCGCAGAATGATCAGACGCTTCATCGGCCCTCCTCGAAGGCGTCGGCCGGGTGGCTGTGCCGGATTTTCGCGGCCGGCGAAAGACGTGCTTCGACATGCGCCACGGCCTCGTCGATCGGCAGCCGCGAGACCGGCGTGCCTTCGGGAAAGGCGTTGAGCAGCCGGCTCGGCGTGGCGGCCGAGAGCAGCACAAAGATGCCGACATCGTCCTTCCTGCGGATCAACCGGCCGAAAGCCTGGGCGAGCCGGGCGCGGACCACGCGGTCGACGTAGGCGCTGCCGCCGCCATTGGCGAGCTTGCGCGCGGCATGGAGGACGGTCGGCCGCGGCCAGGGCACGCCCTCCATCACCGCGAGCCTGAGCGATTCGCCGGGCACGTCGACGCCGTCCCGCAGCGCATCGGTGCCGAGCAGCGAGGCGCGCGGATCGTCGCGGAAGATATCGACGAGCGTACCGGTATCGATCGGATCGACATGCTGTGAATAGAGCGGCAGGCCCGAGCGGGCGAGCCGGTCGGCGATCCGTGCATGCACCGCCTTCAGCCGCGCGATCGCCGTGAACAGCCCGAGCGTGCCGCCGCCCGCCGCCTCGATCAGCTTCGCATAGGCGCCGGCGAGCGCCGGGATGTCGCGATGCGGCAGATCGGTGACGATCAGCACCTCGCTATTCGCCGCATAATCGAACGGGCTCGGCGCCTCGAAGCGCGCCGGCGCGAAATCGAGATGCGGCGCGCCGGCCCTGTCGAGCGCCGAATCCCATCCCGGCTCGCCGCCCTTCAAGGTCGCCGAGGTGACGATGAGGCCATGGGCCGGCTTGATGACGGTTTCGGCGAGCGGCTTGGTCGGATCGAGCCAATGGCGGTGGAGGCCGATATCGTATTCGCGCCCCTCGAACCGGTCGATGGCGAGCCAGTCGACGAAATCGGGATCGGCCGGGCCGCCCAATCGCGTCAGCAGCGAGATCCAGGCGGCGAGCGTCTGGTTGCGATGGGTCAGCCCCATCATCGCCCCCTCGACCTTGGCGCGGGCCTGCGAATCGAGCCAGTCGGGCGCTTCCTCGAGCACCGCCTCCAATCGCCCGCGCAGCTTGATCAGCGGGCGCAGCACATTTTCGAGCGTCTCGACCGCGGTGCCGGCGGCGCCGATGATCGGCCCGTCGAGCTCGGCCGCCTCGGTCTCGAGGCCATAGCCGGCATCCTGCGCCCGGGCGCGCGCATAGACGGTGGCGCGAACCGCGGCGAGCAGCTTTTCCACGGGGCCGAGCGGGATCCCCTCGGCGATCCGCCCGAGCCAGCCCTCGCCCGGCAGCTGGGCGGCCGCCGCGCTCGCCGCCTCGATCGCCTCGCCGCCGGCCTGGTCGTAGCTCGCGACATCCATCAACCGCGCCGACAGACCGCGCCTGCGCCCGCGATGGCGGCCTTCGGGGCCGACGATCCAGCGCCTCAGCTCGATCGCCTCCTGCCCGGTCA
>JAIVHR010000016.1 GCA_020200935.1 Sphingomonadales bacterium | reverse complement strand
CGCCTCGAGCTTCGCCCGCGCCTTGGCCGGCAATCGCTCGCAGCCCTGGCTGTCGTGAAAACTGTCGCCGAGGCACCAGAGCTCGCGCGCGTCGGTGGCGGCCGCCAGCGCCTCGAGATCGGCGAGCGTGGCGAGGCTGTCATAAGGCGGCAGCATCTGGCCGAAGCGCGCGAACCAGCTCGCTTTCTCGAAATGCAGATCGGCAACGAGCAGCGCCCGGCGTGCGGGCCAGAAGAGCGCCCCCTGGGGCAGCGCGACGAGATCGTGACCGGAGAACGAAAAGCGAACCATTGCCGCGCCTATATCCTCCTACTAAAGGCAAAAGCAACGATCTGTTCAGCAGGGGAAAATTCCATGAAGCGATTGATACCCTTCGCGGCGATACTGACCTGTCTTCCCGCTTCCGCCGCGGCGCAGGCGACGCCCTATTTCAGCGCTGCGGACCATGCCGATGCGGAATGCGCCCTGCTGTTGTTTGCCGTTTCGCAGAGCCCGGAGATGACCGAGTCCGAAGGACAATTGAACGGCACGATGGCGATCTATTTCATCGGCAAACTGATCGGCCGGGGCGTCGACTACGAGGCTGTGATGCTTGAAGATCTCGATCGATTCGATCGGGTCGATATGGCCGCGCTCGGGGAAAGATGCAGCGAGGAGCTGATTGCTCTCGGCGAGGATATGCAGCGTTTCGGCGCCCAGGTCCAGGAGCTGGAACACAGCCGAAGATAGTTCAGGCCTTCCCGGCAGGCACCAGCCGAACGAGCCGGCTCGCCGCGACCGCTCCGACAATGCCGAGCGGCACGCCGACCGCGCAGACCCAGAAACCCGCACCGGCGACGCTGGCGTCGGTCAGCCCGTCGGCGAAGCCGGTGAGGCTCGCCGCGATGCCGACGATCGCCGCGCCGGTCGCGCTGCCGGCATCGCGCACGGCGCCGATCGCGCCCGATCCGGTCGCCCGCTCCTCCTCGATCAGCGAGGCCATCACCGTGCGGCTGATGAAGGCGAAGGAGACGCCGAATGCCGCGCCGAGCAGCGCGCCGCCGAGCGCTATGAGCATCAGGTCGCCGCTCGCCATGACCAGCGCGAGCAGGGTCAGCGCGGCCGGCACGGTCAGGCTGCCGATGACGATCCAGCGCCGCCGCCAGCGCGCGCCCGATCCGGCGACGGCGAGCGCGGCGAGCGTCCAGGCCAGCGCCTCGATGGCGACGACATAGCCCGCCTCGAGCGCGCTCAGCCCGTTGGTGTAGCGCAGGATCGCCGGCGCGTAGATCGCATAGCCGACGGCGGCCGCGGCCATCGTGAAATAGGTCGCATAGGCGGCGCCGAGCAAAGTGCGGAAATCGCCGGCCTCGCGCGGCAGCAGCCGATCGGCGACGCGGCGGTCGACGGCCAGCGCCAGCCCGAGCATCGCCAGACCGAGCGGCGCGAGGATGATCCGCAGCGCCATGCTGTCGGTCACCCCGGCGGTGGCGATCGCGCTGACCCCGCCGGCGATCAGCGCGATCTGGGCGACGGGTACGCCGCCCCTGCCCGCCCGCCGGTCGCCGCGCGGAACCAGCCTGGCGGCGGCGAGCGAGAACAATACGGCCTGCGCGGCGAAGGCCCAGAAGACGCCGCGCCAGTTGCCGGCATCGGCGAAAAGCCCGCCGATCAGCGGGCCGACGAAAGTCGCGATGCCCCAGACGCTCGTCGCCGCCGCGAATACGCGGACCAGGAAGCGCGTGTCGAAGACGAGGTTGATCGTCACATAGCAGAAACCCGCGACCCAGCCGGCCCCGAGCCCCTGGACGACCCGGCCGGCGACGAAGATCTCGATATCCGGGCCGAGCGCGCTGATCATGCAGCCGACAGCGAGCAGCAGCCCGGCGCCGATCATCGCGATGCGCAAGCCGATCCGGCTCGACAGCCAGCCGGCGCAGGCGCCCGCCGCGACGACGCCGGTCAGATAGCCCGAGGTCGCCCAGCCGAACCAGGCATAGCCCTCGAGATCGGCGCCGACGCTCGGCATGATCGTCGAGGTGACCAGCGCGTCGGCCGCCATCAGCCAGATGCCGAGCATGATCAGCGCGAAGCTCGGCAAGCGCCCGCCGCCGAGCACAATGCCGGGCGTGCGCTTCCGCCTGCCGCATCAACCGCAGCACGTTGCCGCTCCACAATTTCTCGAGGTCTTCCTCGCTATAGCCCTCGGCGAGCAGCCGTTCGGTGATTTGCGGCAAAGCGGCGATGTCGCGCATGCCGATCACTCCGCCGCCGCCGTCCCAATCGGCGCCCATGCAGACATGATCGACGCCGGCGATTTCTATCAGATGGAGCAGGCTCGCCATGAAAGCGTCGAAATCGGCTTCCTGCTGCGGCGCGCGGGTCTGGGCGGCTCGATATTCGCGAACCAGCGCCTGCTGCTCGGCGACCGGCAGCTCGGCGTAATTCGCCATCCGCTCCTCGATCGCCGTCAGCTCTTCGGATTCGAGAAATGGCGCGAGGAAGATGCTGTTGACGCAGATCGCTCCGCCGCTTTCGGCGAGGCGCCGGATGCGGGCGTCGTCGATATTGCGCTTGTGATCGAAGATCGCGCGCGGCCCCGAATGGGAGAGGATCAGCGGCGTCGCCGACAATTCGATCATCTGATCGAAGGCGGCATCCGAGGCGTGGCTGCCGTCGACGACGATGCCGAGCCGGTTCATCTCGGCGACGAGTTCGCGGCCGAGCGGGCTCAATCCGCCCCAGCGCCCTTCGCCGGTCGTCGAATCGGCGAACTGATTGTCGCGCGAATGGACCGGCCCGGCCATCCGCACGCCGCGCTCGTAAAAGCCTTCGAGCGCGCCGATATCCTCGCCGAGCGGCCAGCTATTCTCGATGCTCTGAAAGGCGAAGACCTTGCCCGCGCCGGCGATCCGCGCGGCATCGTCGGCGCTGTAGGCGAGCTCGACGGCGCCCGGATTGGCCGCCGCCATGTCGAGAATATCCTGCTGGCGCCGCGTCGCCGCGGCACGCGCGCCGGCATAGCCTTCGGGCGTCAGCTCGCCCTGCGCGGTGTAGATGACGAAAAAGCCGCCATCGAGCCCTCCCTCCTCCATCCGGGGCAGATCGACCTGGCTGATGTCGTTCGCATAATCATGACGATCGGCGATGTCCCAGCCGCGGCGCGAAAAATGCAGCGGCGTATCGAGATGGGTGTCGAGGGTGAGCAGCCGCTCGTGGATCGCGGCGGGCGAAGCGGCTTCGGGCGGGGCATTCTCGGTGGCGGGGGTGCAGGCACATATCGCCACCAAAGAGATCATACAAAAATTTTTGCGCTTCAATTTACGCTCCTAGTTCGATTGTTGGTCGCATCGATAAAGGGTTTGAGATTGACCGTCAGGGTATTCAATCAAAAGATCTTCTGACGACATTGGCGAAAGCGTCCAAGCCGATTGTTCACCCATCGTATAAATTTGATCGCCCACCCCCATGGTGACGCCGTAGCGCAAAGTCAGCTCTCGCCCCGACAGAGACCATCGGCCCTCGGCAGCAGGAGATCGAAATACCCCTTCAGAGAAAAATTCAATGATGCCTTCCAAAGAGCATTGAGAGTGGAAGCTCCAGGCACCGACAATAGTGGCTTCGGATACCGACCAAGCCGTAGCTGGATTCATCGTGCTGGCACAGGACGCCAAAGGCAATACGAAGAGATATCGCTTCATCCTTGTACTCCTGCGATAGCAGGAGCCTAGAGCCGTAAGCGCATGCGTCAATGGCCCTGGGCAACCCTCTCCCCTGAAGGGGAGAGAGGACCTAATCCACGCGCATCGCGATCTCGGCGAGGCTCTCGGCTTCCATCAACAACTCATCGTCGACCGTCCCCTGCGCGACATGCTCGCGGCCGATCATGGTCAGCACCGGCACCGCCATCGGCGAGACGCGCGGGAGGTCGACATGGAGCATCGTCTCGGCGGCGCGATCGAGCAGCCCGGCGAGCCGGCCGATATCGGTGAGCCTGGTTCGCGCATCGGCCCAGGCGGCTTCGAGCAGCAGATGATCGGGCTCGTAGCGGCGCAGCACGTCGTAGATAAGGTCGGTCGAGAAGGTGACCTGCCTCCCCGTCTTGCGCTTGCCCGGATGCTGGCGCTCGACCAACCCGCCGATCACCGCCACCTCGCGAAAGGCGCGCTTGAGCAGATGGCTGCCCTGCACCCATTCGACGAATTCGTCGGTGAGGATGTCGGGCGAAAAGAGCGGCCGGGGGTCGCGGACGCGCTTCAACCCGAAGGTCGCGATCGCATAATCGTTGGCGACGAAGCCGATCGGCGAAAGCCCCGCGCTCTCCATCCGCCGCGTCATCAGCATGCCCAGCGACTGGTGCGCGTTCCAGCCCTCGAAGCTGTAGGCGACCATGTAATGGCGGCCCTCATGCGGGAAGGTCTCGACCAGCAGCTCGCCGGGTTGCGGCAGCGCCGAGCGCGCGCCCTGGACGCTGAGCCATTCCTCGACATCCTCGGGGAAGCCCGGCCATTCGCTGCGATCGCTCAAGAAACGGCGGACGCGATCGGCAAGGTTGGTCGAGAGCGGCAGGCGCGCGCCCATATAGCTCGGAATCATCGCCGATTTCTTCGAGGCCTGGACGATCAGGTCGGTATCCTTGATGGCGATCGTCTCGAGGCTCATCCCGGCGAAGAAGAAGGTGTCGCCCGGCGACAAGGAGGCGGCGAAAAGCTCCTCGACCTTGCCGAGCTTGCGGCCGTTTTTGAAGCGCACATCGAGCATCGGCGCCTCGACGATGATCCCGGCATTCAGCCGATGCTGCTTGACGAAATTGGGGTGGCTGACGCGCCAGACGGTCTGGCCGTCCGCGTCGGTCTCGGGCGTCAGCCGCTTGAAGCGATCATAGGCGCGCAATGCATAGCCGCCGCTCTCGATATATTCGAGCTCGCGCGCGAAGCCCTTCGAGGTCAGCCCGGCATAAGGCGCGGCGGTGCGGATCTCGGCGAGCATCGCGGCTTCCTCGAAGGGCGCGGCGCAGGCGCAGGCCATGATGTGCTGGGCGAGCACATCGAGGCTGCCGGGGCGGAAATCGTCGGCATCGAGCTCGCCCTCTTCGACCGCGTCGAGCGCCGCGCGGGCCTCGAGATATTCGAAGCGGTTGCCGGGGACGATCATCGCCTTCGATGGTTCGTCGAGCCGGTGGTTGGCGCGGCCGATCCGCTGGAGCATGCGCGAGGAACCCTTGGGCGCGCCCATCTGGATCACGCAATCGACATCGCCCCAATCGACCCCGAGATCGAGGCTCGCGGTCGCCACCAGCGCCCGCAATTCGCCGCGCGCCATCGCCTCCTCGACCTTGCGCCGCGCCTCGCGGGCAAGGCTGCCGTGATGGATGCCGATCGGCAGTCGCGCCTCGTTGACCTTCCACAGCTGCTGGAAGATCAGCTCGGCGAGGCTGCGGGTGTTGCAGAAGACGAGCGTCGTCCGGTGCTGCTCGATCACCTCCATCACCTGCGCGGTCGCATAGCTCCCCGAATGACCGGCCCAGGGGACGCGGCCCTCGGGCAGCAGGATCGAGATGTCGGGCTCGGCGCCCGGATCGCCGCGCACGATGGTCACCCGATCCTCCTCGCCGCCCGGCGCGAGCCAATGCGCATAGCCTTCGGGATCGGCGACGGTGGCCGAGAGCGCGACACGGCGGAGATCGGGGCTGATCGTCTGCAGCCGGGCCATCGAGAGATTGAGCAGATCGCCGCGTTTGCCGGTGGCGAAGGCGTGGACCTCGTCGATCACGATGGTCCTCAAATCGGCGAACAGGCGGAAGCTGTCGGGATAGGAGAGCAGCAGCGACAGCGACTCCGGCGTCGTCAGCAGCATATGCGGCGGCCGCCGGCGCTGGCGCTGCTTGCGGTTGGACGGCGTGTCGCCGGTCCGCGTCTCGACGGTGATATCGAGCCCCATCTCGGCGATCGGCGTCAGCAGGTTGCGCTGGACGTCGACCGCGAGCGCCTTGAGCGGCGAGACATAGAGCGTGTGCAGCCCCTCGCGCGGCTTCTCGATCAGCTCGGCGAGAGTCGGCAGGAAGCCGGCCAGCGTCTTGCCCGCCCCGGTCGGCGCGACCAGCAATGCATGCCGCCCGGCCCGCGCGGCGGCGAGCATTTCGAACTGGTGCCGGCGCGGGCTCCAGCCCCTGGCGGCGAACCAGCTTGTTATCGGTTTCGGCAGCGGGGCGGCGGACATGCGCGCAGCCTAGCCCATTGCCGCGCGGTTGCGAGCCTCCTTTCGGTCGCCCGTCGAGCCGTGCGCAGCGGATCGGAAACCGCGCTTGCCTTTCATCGCGCCGCTATCGATAAGCCGTCCTTTGGGGGGAGCTCGAAGATGCTCGACAAAGCACGGCGCCGCGCGCATTCGGCCGAGGAATTCGGAGCGCTGATGCAGCGCATGATGACCCCGGGAGAGGGGGATGAGCCGCTCAGCCCCTACGACCCTCGGCCCGACGACGTCATCATCGCGCCTTACGGCAAATGCGGCACCACCTGGCTGCAACAGACCTTCCACCAGCTGCGCACCGGCGGCGACATGGATTTCGACGATATTTCGCGGGTCGTGCCGTGGATCGAGACCGCGCCGGTCCACCGGCTCGACATCAATGCCGATCAGCGCGCCGAGCCCCGCGGCTTCAAGAGCCACCTCGCCCGCTACGCGCTTCCCGACGGCGCGCGCTATGTCGTCTCGTTCCGTAATCCCAAGGACGCCTTCGTCTCGATGTTTCGCTTCATGGAAGGCTGGTTCATCGAGCCGGGGACGGTGCCGATGGAAGATTTCTACCAGGGCTGGATCGAGCCCGGACCGCAGGGCAGCAACTATTGGGATCATCTGTTGAGCTGGTGGGGACAGCGCGACAGTGCCGACACGCTGCTCGTGACCTATGAACATATGATCGAGGATCCCGAGGCGCATGTGCGGATGCTCGCCGAATTCGCCGGGATCGATCTCGACGAGGATCTGCTGGCGACGGCGCTCGAACGCAGCTCGCTCGGCTTCATGCTCGAACACAAGGACCGCTTCGACGACGCAATCATGCGCGCCGCCTCGGAACGGCGCTGCGACCTGCCGCCGGGCAGCGATTCAGCCAAGGTCCGCAAGGGCGGGGTCGGCGGCCACAAGGCCGAGCTGCCGCCCGCGATCGGCGCGGCGATCGACGAGAAATGGGCCGTGCGGGTGTTTCCCGAGACGGGATTCGCGACCTACGAGGAATTCGACGCCGAGATTCGGCGCCGCAATTCAACCTAGGGCGCCAGTTCGCTCAATCGTCGGTTTCGCGGTCGGTCGCGTCGCGCGCCCGGTGCGCCGCCGCATCGGTGCGGGCGATCTCGGCCGCGCTGTCATGCGCCTTGTTTTTCGAGCGGGCATAGATGATCGCGGTTCCGAGCAGGATCATCCCGCCGATGGTGATGAGGGTCCAGATATACATTGATGTCTTCCTCCCATTTTCACCGCATCAACGCCCGAATTGCCGTGTGTGTCCCTTGGCCGTCGCGCGTGCCGCGCCCATATCGCGGAGATGTCGCAGCTCGGCGCCTGGATCGAACCCCATCCGCAGGGGATCTATGTCCCCGCCGCCGATATCTGGATCGATCCCTCGCAGCCCAAGCCGCGCGCTTTGGTCACCCACGGCCATGCCGATCATGCCCGCGGCGGCCATGGCGAGGTCTGGGCGACGCCCGAGACGCTGGCGATCATGGAGGCGCGCTACGGCGAGCAGACGGCGCGGCCGGTGGCGCATGGCGAATCGGTATCCTTCGGCGATGTCGAGGCGCGCTTCGTCCCCGCGGGCCATGTGCTCGGCTCGGCGCAGATCGTGCTCGACCATGCCGGCGAGCGGGTCGTCGTGTCGGGCGATTACAAGCGCCGGCCCGACCCGACCTGCGCGCCCTTCGAGCCCGTGCCGTGCGATATCTTCATCACCGAGGCGACCTTCGGCCTGCCCGTCTTCCGCCATCCCGACACGCGCGATGAGATCGGCAAAGTGCTCGAAACGCTTGTCGCCAACCCCGAACGCTGCGTGCTGGTGGGCGCCTATGCGCTGGGCAAGGCGCAGCGGGTGATCGCCGAATTACGCGCCGCCGGACATGCCGCGCCGATCTATATCCATGGCGCGCTGCAGCGGCTCTGCGACCTCTATCGCGATCACGGCGTCGAGCTCGGCGAGCTGCGTCCGGCGACCGACACGCCGAAGGAGGAGATGCGCGGACATATCGTCATCGCCCCGCCCGGCGCGCTCAACGACCGTTGGTCGCGGCGGCTGCCCGAGCCGATCACGGCGATGGCATCGGGCTGGATGCGGGTCCGTCAGCGGGCGCGGCAACGCAATGTCGAGCTGCCGCTGATCATCTCCGACCATGCCGATTGGGACGAGCTGACCGCGACGCTGGAGGAGCTGCGCCCCAAGGAGGTCTGGGTCACCCACGGCCGCGAGGACGCGCTCGTCCATTGGTGCGGGACGCGCCAGATCAAGGCCCGCGCGCTGGCGCTGATCGGCCGCGAGGACGAGGACGAGTAGCTAGCTGACGGCCCCCGGCGCGATCCCCGATATCACCTGGCGGATCGTCAGGAACAGCAGCAGCACGGTCGAGACGAGCAAGGCCGAGAGTATGCCGACCCCGGCGAACATCGTGTGATAGAGCCAGCGATACCAGCGGGTCGGCACGTTTTCGAACTCGCCGACCGGGAAGCAGCAGATCAGCAGCAGGATCACCGCACCGCACAGGGTAACGGTCGCGAAGATCGCGACGTGATAGACGCTGCGATAGACCTCGTCGCCGAATTCCGATTCGGCGCGGGCGGCCATGCCGACGAGGGTCAGCATCAGCGCGAGGATGGTCGCCGATCCGGTCGCCACCGCCGCGCCGAAATAGAGCGCCGAGCGGGAGATGGATTCGATCAGCTCGATCGCCTCCGACTGATAGTAGATGCTGCCGATCGCGTACCAGGCGCCCGCCGCCAGCAGGAGGACGAGCAAGCCGCCGAGCAGGGCGTAATATTGATGCTTCATATATGACCGAACACAGAGACAGCGGTCGGGGTTCCTGACCGGGCTGTTCGGGTCGCGCTCAATGCCCGGCTTGCGCGCCCCTTTCGAGGCCCGATGCCGCGAGCTGGGCGTCGATCTGACCGATCAGCCGGTCGAGCCCGGCCTCGCTCTTCGCCTCGGCGCGAGCGACGAGAACGTCCTGGGTGTTCGAGGCGCGCAGCAGCCACCAGCCATCCTCGGTATTGACCCGCGCGCCGTCGGTATCGTTGACCTCGGCGCCTTGCTCGCGGAGCCGTTCGAGCACTTCGCCGATGACCGCGAATTTGCGGCTTTCATCGACCTGGAAGCGCATTTCGGGGGTGTTGATCATCTCGGGCAGGTCGCCGCGCAATTCGGTCACGCTCCTGCCCGAGGTCGCGGCAGCGCGGATCAACTGCATCGCCGCATAGAGCGCATCGTCAAAGCCGTAATAATCCTGGGCTTGATGAGGCTGTGGCCGGTCTTCCACATCAGCGGTTTGCCGCCGAGCTCCTCGATCCGGTCGAACAAGGCCTGGCTCGCCTTGACGTCGGCGATGATCGTCGCGCCGGGATCGGCTTTCAGCACCGGTTCGGAGAGAATTGCCAACAGCTGATCGCCCCAGATCACTCGGCCTTCGCCGTCGACCGCGCCTATCCTGTCGCCGTCGCCATCGAAGGCCACGCCGAAATCGAGCGACTTGTCGGCGACCAGGCGCTTGAGGTCTGCGAGGTTGGCCTCGTCCGTGGGATCGGGATGATGATTGGGAAATCTGCCGTCGACATCGGTGAAGAGGGTGAAATGCTCGCCGGGGAGCTTCTTGACGAGCGCCTCGACGACCGGGCCGGCCGCGCCGTTCCCGGCGTCCCAGCCGATCCGGAACTCACCGCCCGCATAGCTCGCCATCAGCCGGTCGACATAGAGATCGAGAATGTCGGCCGCCTCGACCGCGCCGCTGCCTTCCTCCCAATCGCCCTCGGCGGCCATGATGCCGAGCGCCTCGATGTCGCGGCCGAAAAAGGGACCATGCTGAAAGACCATCTTGAAGCCGTTATAATCGGCGGGATTATGGCTGCCGGTTATCTGTATGCCGCCGTCAATATGCTCTAAAGCAGCCTCGGCATAATAGAGCATCGGCGTCGGCCCGAGCCCGATCGTCACGACGTCGCAGCCGCTCGCGCAGAGCCCGGCGACCAGCGCCTCTTCGAGCATCTCCGAACTGTCGCGCCCGTCGCGCGCCACCGCGACCCGCCTGCCGCCCGCGCGCCGGATCAGCGTGCCGAAGCTGCGCCCGATCGCGCGCGCATCGTCGGGGCCGAGCGTTTTGCCGACAATGCCGCGGATATCGTATTCGCGCAAAGTGGTGGGGTGGAATGTGTGGGTCATCAAAACTCCTCGGGAACCGCTGATACCGTCTCAAACCGGTAACACTTGAATGGTTTCATCGCATTTTGCCCCGGCGAGCCACGAAGCACGCCAGCCGGTGGGCAACAGCCGAAAACGGTACGTCCGGTTACCATCGCAGGGAATTATGACAAGGGTGCTGCAGGGCGGGACAGCGAAAATCGGAACGGGATGTCCCAATTCCGTCGCCCCGGACCTGATCGGGACCTATCCCTTTCCGACAAGGAATCGGGAATGCCGTCACCCCAGCGCAGGCTGGGGTCTATCCCGGATGCGCGAGCGCGAGACCGACAGCCGGGATAGATTCCAGCCTTCGCTGGAATGACGAGATTCCCTTTCCGAAGGGGATAATCGCCGATCAAGTCCGGCA
>JAIVHR010000180.1 GCA_020200935.1 Sphingomonadales bacterium | reverse complement strand
GGCTTCAGCGACCTCGCGCGGCACGGGACCGGGCGCTGTCAGCCGGTAGGCGCGGACGTCGCCGCGCTGGCTGCTCGCGCGGCTCCAGGCCCAGTCGCTGTCGGGATCGAGCCCGCCCTGGCCGAAAGCGGCGATTTCGCGGGTTTCTTCCTGCCAGGCATAATAGCCGATGGCAAGATCGACGATCCGGTCTTCACCGTCGCGATAGCGGGCCGCGACGATCCGGTCGGCGCCGTCGAAACGCGCGCGCCAGGGATACGCCATCGGCGCCGAGACCTGCCGCCATCCGTCGATCGCCGGCGCGGTGAGCATCGGCGCCGCATGGCGATTCTGCGCCGCCAGCGCGCTGCTCCAGAGCGGCGGCGTCAGTGCAATCGCGAAACCGATCAACGCGACCGTTGCCACCGCGCGCGGCGCGGCCTGCTCGGGCTTGGCCGGCTGCAGCTTCACCGGATCGAAGGCGGGCGCATCGGCGGGCCGGTCGAAAAAGCGCCAGCCGATCGCCAGCACCAGCGCGATCACCGCGCCGAAGAAGAACCAGCCGTAAAAGACATGGTCGAAACTCGCGGCAAAGCCGATCCCCGTCCGATCGGCGATCCAGATCGTCCCGAAGGCGCGGACGGCGTTGGCGAGGATCGGCACGATGACGCACAAAGCGAGAAACGCCGCGCGCCGTTTCCAGCTCTCGAAACACAGATGCGCGCCGAGCACACCCAAGGCGACCATCGCGATCAGGAACTTGATCCCCGAACAGGCCTCGGCGACTTCGAAATAGCCTGACGGCGTTGTGATGAAGACACCCTCGATATGCGCGGGGAGCCCGACGAAGCCGAGCAGGACCATCGAAATTTCCGCTGTCCAGGTCTGGAGCGTCGGCACGAATACCTCGCCGAAGGGCACGAGGAACAAGGCATAGCCCAGCGGGAACAGCAGCCCGCGCGCGACGGCGAGGCCGAGCATCGCGACGACCGATCCCTGCAGCATGACGATGAGGCCGAGATGGCGCGCCGCCGACACCCCGGCTGCCTCGCCGAGCAGCCAGCCGATAGCGCCGATCGCGACGATGCCGAGACCCCAGAAGCTCGGCACCGGGACGAGTTCGGCGAGCTTTTCGCGGCGCTGCCAGACCAGCCAGCCAATGATCGGCAGCACCAGCAGGCAATGGCCGAAGGTCGAACGCGTCCACCAGATCGTCGCCATCTCGGCGAGATCGGCGCGAAAGATCACGAGGATCGCCGCGGCAAGCAGGCCGAGCCCGATCAGCGGCCGCACCCAGGGGGCCGGCAATGCGAGAGCGGGTGCGGGCACGATCCTGCGATAGGCGGTCATGCCGCCGCGCTCCGGCTTTGCGCGCGCCCGGTCAGCGCGGCGAGCGGGACGAGCGTCGTCGCCCAGTCATAGCGCCGGCGGACATGCGCACGGGCGGCTGTGCCGAGCGCTTCAGCTTCGTCGGGCGCAGCGAGCAGACGCGAGGCTTGTCCGGCGAAATCATCGGCGTCCTCGGCAACCAGCAGATGGGTGTCCGGCTCAGCGTCGATGCCCTCGAAAGCCGGGCGGCTCGCGATCACCGGCTTCGCCATCGCCATCGCCTCGAGCACCTTGTTCTGGATGCCGCGCGCGGCGAGCAGCGGCGCCACGACCAGATCGGCGGCGGCGAGCCAGCCGCGGATATCGGCCACCGCGCCGGTGACGGTCACCGCCGGATCGCGCGCGAGCCGCTCGACCTCGGATGTCGGCGCGCGGCCGACGATCGCGAAGCGGGCGTCGGGATGGGCGGCGCGGATCTGGGGCAGGATATCGCGCACAAAATGCGTCACCGCTTCGATATTGGGGCGGTAATCCATCTGGCCGGTGAAAACGATCAGCCGGCCTTCCCCTGTCCCTTCGACCCGCGGAAAATCGGCCGCCGGATCGAAGAAACGCCAGTCGATGCCGTTTTCGATCGCCTCGACCCGCGCATCCGCCGGCGCGACGGTTTCGCGAAACAGCGCAGCTTCGGGCTCGCTGACGAACAGGCTCGCATCGGCGCGTGCAGCAGTCGCTCGCTCGAAACCGGCGAGCTTGCGCGCCTCGCGTGCGTTTACCCAGCGCATCGGACCCGGCCCGGTTCGGGCATAGGCGGCGAATTTCGCCGAATCGACATCAGCGAAATCCATCACGAAGCGCACGCCTGCGGGCAGCTTGGGCACGAATTGCGCCATCTGCACGGAAAAGGCGACGACGGTGTCGATCGGGCGCTCATCGAGCGTCCTCGCCACCCAATGCCGCAATTCGGCGCTGTCGAAATAAGGCAGCAGCACCGGCTTGCCGCTCGCCAGCGCCTTGAGGCCGGCGGCCGGTCTGGAGATATTCCGCCGCACCACATGCGACGTTGCGGTCCATTCGCCGAGCGCGCCGGCCGCCGCCATGTCGGCGTCATTCTCGGCCAGCGTCGCGACATGGACGGGGGCGAGTTCGGCAAGCTTCTTCAGAATATGGAACGAGCGGATCCGGTCGCCGCGATCGGGCGGAAAGGGAACGCGGTGCGCGAGGAACAGGATATCGCCCATCAGCCGAGGCCGCGGGCGATGAACGGTCCGAGACGGTTGGCGACGAATAGCGGGAGCTTCTTCCAGAGCGCGACCTTCATTCGGTAGCGCGAGCTTTGCGGGTTGATCTCGCGCGGCTCGACGCCCGGTGCGAGTTTGCGCGCATAGACCAAGGGCTCGGGCTTGAAACCCCAGTTCTTCTTATAGTGATACGGTCCCGTCCCGATCTTCGACCGGCCGAAATCGAACCTGTCGCAGCCCTTCGCCTCGCGGGCATGGTTCATCAGCGAAAAATACATCCGTTCATTGGCCTTGAGCGCGCGCGCCTCGAACAGCCCGCCGCCCCAATAGGGCATCGCGCGGCCTTCGAAATAGAGCGTCAGCACGCTCGCCACGGCGCGGCCCTGATGGCGGACGGTCATGATGTCGGCTTCGTCGCCGAACATATCGAGCACCGCATCGAACAGGCTACGCGGAAAAACCGGCGTGCCGAGATTGCGGACGCTCGTCGCGTAGATCCGGTAATGCGCGGCGCGGCTGCGTTCGCCGCTGCCGATATCGACCCTGAGATCGGCCTCGAGCGATTTGCGGATCTCGGCGCGCTGCTTCCGCGCGATCGATTGCAGCTGGGCGTCGGCATCGGCTTCGAGCGGCCGGGTGAAATCGGCATAGATTCCCGTCAGGCTTTCCCATCCCTTGGGGATCTCGCCGCCGCGCAGTTCGACTTCGTCGCAATGCAGCGTCTCGGCGAGCGACCAGGCTGCATCGCCGAGCCGGCCGACGCCGCTGCGGCTGGCGGCGAGGATGCCGCCGCCGACGCCGAAGCCGCTCGATACCAGCGCCCGGCCGAAAAAAGGCGAATGAATCGCGGTGAGCGGCAGGATGCCCGATATCTCCCCGCCGCGTTCGGCGAGCAGCATATGCGCGGGCTGGCCGCAGCCGCGCTCGACCGCTTTCAGCCAGCGCGGCGTGTGGAAGATCGTCCCGCCCGGCATCGCGCGCACGAACGCCTCTATGCGCTGCGCCTCGTCGGCTTCGTCGAGGCGGGCGGCGCGGACGGTGGGCGCGGACAGGCGGGCCGGCGCGTTCATGCCGCCATCGCCTCTTTTGGCGGGGCGGCCGTCCCGGCGATCCCGGCGACCACCCGGTCGGTCCGGTCCCATTCGAAATCCCGCAGCAGCCGCTTGAGCTTGCCCTCCATCGCGCCGAGCCGGCTGTAATGGCGCAGCTTCGATTTGAGCGGCGCCCTGGCGAGGCGCGGCTGGCCGGGATCGATCTCCCAGGGGTGGAAATAGAATATCGCCGGATGGCCATCGGCATTCACCTGCCCGATCGCCCAGCGCGAAAAGCCGTAGGGCAGCAGCCGGAAGAAGCCGCCGCCGCCCGCCGCCAGGGTCCGCCCGGCGAGGCGCGCCGTGGTCACGGGCAGCTCGACGATATCTGCGCCGTCGGGCCGGAAGGCGAAGCGCGGCGCTTCGGGCCAGCCATAATGGTCATGGACGATCGGCGCGACGCTCGAGGAATAGGCATGGCCCTCCTCGGCGAGGATGGCGTGCGCCCAGGGCGTGCGCGCGTCGATCGAGAAGCTCGGCGCGCGATAGCCGGTCACCGGCTCGCCGCTTGCCTGCTCGATCGCCTTGCGCGCGCGCTTGAGATCGGCGCGGAATTCCTCGGGCTGCATCAGGAAGACGCGGCGGTGATCCCAGCCATGGCTGGCGACCTCGTGCCCGGCATCGGCGATGCGGCGGATCAGCTCGGGGAAACGCTCGGCGACCCAGCCGAGCGTGAAGAAAGTGCCCTTGACCCCGGCTTCGTCGAACAAGGCGCAGACCGCGTCGGTGTTGCGCTCGACGCGCGATTCGAGCCCGGCCCAGTCGGCCCGGGCGATCACGCCCTCGAAAGCGCCGACCTGGAACCAATCCTCGATATCGACCGACAGCGCATTGCGCACGTCATCCTCTCCCGGGCAGGCTCGTCGAATGCCGCAAGTGCCGGCGCTTCTTCGGCCTCCGCCTCAGCTACGAAGGCCGGCTCGGGAGATTCCTCTGCATCGCTGACAGCGCGCGGCGGCCATTCGGGCTTCGCGGGCGCGACTTCGGCTTCGAGGGCAGACTCGGGCGCCGCTTCGGCATCGCCCTGATCGGCATCGAGATCGGCGACAACGGCCTCGACCGCGCCGGCGTCGATCACCGACAGGTCCTCGACCGCGCCATAGAGCAGCAACCGCGCCATCAGGCTGTTGACCCGGCGCGGCACGCCATCGGTCGCCGCGTGGATTGCCGCGAAGGCGCCGTCGGAGAATTCGGGATGGCCGTCCCAGCCGACCAGACCCATCCGGTGGCCGACATAATCGCCGATTTCCTCCGGCTTCATCGGATCGAGATGGTGGGTGGCGATGATCCGCTGGCGCAATTGTTCGAGCCCCGGCGACTTCTTGACCCGGTCGCGAAATTCGGGCTGGCCGAGCAGGAAGATCTGCAGCAGCGCTCGCCCGCCGGTCTGGAAGTTGGACAGCATGCGCAGTTCCTCGAGCGCCGAATGGCCGAGATTCTGCGCTTCGTCGACGATCAGCAGCGTGCGCCGGCCGCTGCGGCCCTGTTCGTGCAGGAAGCGTTCGATCCGGTCGAGCAATTCGGCCTTCGAGGCGCCGCCGCTCTCGATCCCGAAACGCTGGGCGACCAGCCGCAGCATGTCGTCGCCCTCGACCTGGGTCGAGACGATCTCGGCGGCGGTCAGCCGTTCGGAATCGACATTCTCCATCAGATGGCCGACCAGGGTCGTCTTGCCGGCGCCGATATCGCCGGTGATGACGATGAAGCCCTCGCCCTGCGCCAGGCCATAGCCGAGATAGGCCATCGCCTTTCGGTGGGTGTCGCTCTCGAACCAGAAACGCGGATCGGGCGTGAGCTGGAACGGGTTGCCGGTCAGGCCGTAATGATCGGTATACATATATTATCCTTCAAACACTTGCCCACCAGACTTCAGAAGCCGTAGCGAACTCCGAGCGCCAGCGAGCCGAGCCAGTCGGCCGGTTCGCCCTCGAGATCGTTGACATAGAGCCCGGCCGAGGCCTGCGCGCTCAGCCCGCGATAGAGATTGAGGCTGTAGGTCGTTGCCGCGCCGGCGCCGAAGGCATCGGCGGCGCCCGGAATGCCGCTCTCATACCAGTTGGCGAAGAGCTGCCCGTCGATGCTCGAGACCGGGGTCAGCTGGCGCGCCAGGCTGGCATTGAGATAGAAATTCTCGTCGGTGACGCCGTCGAGATTGAAGTCGGCGGCGTCATCGGGGGCCAGATAGCGGCGATGCGCATAGCCGGCACCGACGCCGTAGCTCCACGGTCCGCGCCCCGCCGACCAGACGAGATTGGCGCCGCGGCTGCGGAAATTCGAGCCGTTGAGGCTCTGAAAGCCGGTGTCGAAACAGCCGCCCGCCCCGGCATCGCCGAAGACGCAGCCGTCGAACTCGCCGAACGGCCCGCGATTGGCGTTGAAGTCGGTCGGCAGCCCGGCGAGCGTGTCGACAGTGCTGCGGCCGAAGCTCGAAATGGTGTTGTAGACCGACAGGTTGACGCCGCTATTCTCGCTCGTCGCATAGCTCAGATAGCCGTTATAGACGGTCGAATCGTAGCGATGGCCGACCCGCGCCGATGCCTCGAGCCGCGGATTGGGCCGCCACAATATGCCGGCATCGTAGATGAAGCCGTCGGTCTCGTAGGCGAGCAGCCGCGGCGCGTTCGGATCTTCCTGGAAGCGGCCGTTATTGTCGAGGATCGGGTTGCCGCCCGCATCGACCAGAATGTCGCGCTGGCTGATCTCGATATTCTCGTAGCCGACGCCGCCGAGCAGCGCCAATGTCGGCGACACCGGCACGGTGACGTCGAGCCGGGCATGATAGCCCTCATAGGTCTGGTCGAGCTGCGAGGCGTCCTCGCGCTCGTAGCCGGCCGAGGCGATCCAGCCGAAGGGCAGCTGGCCTCCCGGCGCCATGCCGACGCTCGCCGTCGCCTGGTGGGTCGTGGTGTGGTCGACATAATCGACCTCCTCCTGGCCCGGCGTTGTATTGGCGGCGAGATTGTCCTCGACATGGGTGTAGCCGACCCGGTAGCCGGCGCCGAATTCGAGCGGCCCGGCATTGGCCGAGACGGTCGGCCCGGCATAGAGTGCATAGACCTGGCTGACATTGTCATTGTCGCCGACCCCGAAGCCGAGATCGCCGCCGCCGGCCTCGGTGCGGGCCCGCGCGGCCATCGCGCCGGCCTCGAGGCTCAGCCCGCGCGCGACATTGACCCGCCCGCGCACGACGCCGCTATGGACGTCGTCATTGGCGAGATCGTCGCTCCAGTCGATGCGCCGCTCGTAGCGGTAGCTCGCGCCGACCTCGATCCGGCGCGTCTGCACGGTGCCGTCGATGCCGGCCGCGACGCTGGTATAGGTGACGACATCGTCGCCGAATGCGTCGTTGTTCGACAGGTCGAAGGCCAGCACCTGGTTGACCTCGACATAGGGCGAGATATCGGTGCGCGCGTCGGCCGGCGTCGCCGCCATGCCGAGCAGCGCGCAGGCGGTCGCCAGCAGGGCGGCCGTTCGGCTCGCCCGGTCGATGCGTTTCATGTCAGTCCCCATAACCATAATAGTCACCAAAGCGTTGGCCGTTCGGGGCAAAATTCACGGCGTTGAGAAGAAGGTCGATCCGGTCGCACCCGTCGAGCAGATTGAGCGATTCGCGCAATTCGGCCTCGGTCGTCTTGTCGGCCTTGACCACGAACACCGTCTGGCCGGCATGCAGCGCCAGCACCGAGGCCGACGATGCGGACAGCACCGGCGAGGTGTCGCAGACGACGATCCGCGTCGGGCTGCGCGCGAGCAGCCGCTCGAACACCGCCGAGGTGCGTTTTGCCGCCAGATGTTCGGTGGCGTCGTCGCTGTGGCGGCCGGCGGGCAGGATCGAGAGATTGGGAATGTCGGTATGGATGAGGCAGGCCTCGATGTCGCAGCTATCGTCGGCGATCGCGTCCATCAGCCCGGGACCGTCCTCGACGCCGAATTTGCGCGGCAGCTCGGGCTTGGAAAAATCGCAATCGGCGAGCACGACATCGAGATCGGTCTCGCGCGCCATCGAGAGCGCGAGGTTGATCGCGCAGAAGGTTTTGCCGTCATCGGGCTTGGCCGATCCGACGAGGATCATCCGCCCGTTGACGATCCGCGCAGCGCCCTGCCCCGCCGCGCGCAGCAGCAGCTGGCGCTTGACGACGCGGAATTCCTCGGCGAGCGGGCCGGGCCGCATATCGGGCAGCGCGAAGCCTTCGGCAACGAGCCGCGCCCGATCGACCTCGGCATGGCGGCCGGCGGGCGCCGGACCGACAGGTTGGGCGCGCATCGGTATGATTTCGGCGGGTGCCGGAACCGGAGCGGCTTCGGGCGCCGCATCGGAACCATTCCGCGCCGCGCCGCGCAAGGCGGCGGCGAAATCGAACTTGTCGGCCGCCCTTTCGAGCAGCGAGCCGCCGGGCTTGATCGAGCTATGCTGGTTCATCGTCGATCCCCCTCAGGCCACCAGGCCGCGTTGAACGAATTCGACCGCCATCAGCAGCGTGAAGACTCCGAAGAGCCCGGCGCCGGCGGCCGCGAAGCGGCGCAAGAGCCGGCGATTCTCGGCCAGCCGGTCGGGCCGCAGAAAATCTCCGACCGCGCCGAGCACCGGCAGCCCGGTCTGGGCGGCGAGCCGCGATGCGGTCGCGTAGGTCGTGCGCAGCTGGCTCTGGGCGAAGGCGGTGCCGACGCCGCCGGCGATCGCCGCGACGAGCACCAGCACCAGCAGCAGCGGCCGGTTTGGCGCGACCGGCGCTCCCGGCGAACTCGGCGGGTTGACGATGCGGATCTGGCTGGAATCGGTTTCGGTGGTGACGTCGCCGCGCAGCCGGATCGTTTCGCGATCGGCAACCAGCTCGCGATATTGGGTCAGCGCGGTCTGATAGTCGCGCTCGACCTGCTGCTGTTCGGCAAGCCCGTTGGGATCGCTGGCTTCGCGCCGCGAGATCTGTTCGATCGCCGAGCGCAGCCGATCGCGCTGCGCGGTCAGCGCCGCGACCTGGGACTGGCGGTCGGCGAGCATCGATTGCAGCGACATATGCAGCGGGTTGCTGGCCGAGGCCCCGCCGCCGCCGCGTTCGCCGCGCGCCTGGGCGCGGGCCCGCGTGATCTGCGATTCGAGCGCGACGACATCGGGATGCGAATCGGTCCAGCCGCGGCCGCGCGCTTCGGCGAGCTGCTGCTGGAGCGCATTGAGCCGCGCCGTCGCCGGACCGGCAGCGACGCTCCCCGGCACCGGGACGGTGGCAGGCACCGCGTTCATCTGCGCCTGGACCGTGGAAAGCGAGCTTTGCGCGGCGGCGAGATCGCTCTCGACATTGCGCAATTCGACGCGCGCCTGGGAGATCCGGTCGGCAATAGAACCGGTGCCCGGAATCAAACCGGCGAACTGGTCCTCGAATTGCATCCGCTGCTGTTCGAGTTCTCGCAATGCGCGCTCGCGCTGCTCGATCTGGCGATCCAGAAAGGCGACCGAGCTTTCCGCTTCCTCGCGGTTGCCGGCGAGATTGTCCTCGACCAGCGCGTCGAGCAGTTCCTGATTGATCTGGCGGGCGAGCCGGGCGCTGCGCCCGTCCGAAAAGCCGCCGCCGCTCCAGCGGGTGGCGATCTCGAACATGTTGCCCTGCTGGCTGTAGGCGTCGGGATCCTGCTGCGCGACGACCGTCACGTTGGGCCGCAGCCGGGCCGCCATCGCGCGCACTTCCTCGTCGCTCGCCGCTTCTTCGGCGAGATCGGTGCCGCGCACCACGGCTTCCAGATTGGCGGTCGAGGCCAGCGTCTGCCGGATGCGTTCGACCATCGCCCGCTGGTCGCGCTCGGAAATGCCGACCTCGTTGGCGAGCGCGCTCTGCGTCTGGACATAGACCTTCGAGCGCGATTCATAGCTGTTGGGGATCAGCGCGATCACCACCCAGCCCAGGATCGCGATTCCCCAGGCGACGGCGAGCGCCAGCCACCGGCGCTGCCAGATGCCGTGTAGCGCGAGCCTGATTTCTTCGTAGATGCCGTTCATGCCGGTGGTTTCGCCTTTCCCTGAGAGTGTCCGTCAGCTGTGTTCGATCAGAACATGCTCTCCGGGATGATGATGACGTCGCCGGGCTGGAGCTCGACATTGGCCGAGGAATCGCCGCGGCGAAGCAGGCTCGAGATGCGCAAGTCATATTCGCGCTGCTGGCCCGAGGCGCGATCGAAGCGGACGAGCCGCGCGCGGTTGCCCGAGGCATATTCGGAAAGCCCGCCGACCGCGATCATCGCGTCGAGCAGGGTCATGTTGGCGCGATAGGGGATCGACGCCGGCTCCTCGGTGGCGCCGATCACGCGGACGCGCTGGGCGTAGGTGCCGGAAAATTCGTTGACGATCACCGAGACCCTGGGGTCGGTGACATATTGCGAGAGCATCACCGCGATATCGTCGGCGAGCATGCCCGGCGTCTTGCCGACCGCGACCATATCCTCGATCAGCGGCGTCGTGATGCGGCCGTCGGGGCGCACCTGGATCTCGGCGCCGAGCTCGGGATTGCGCCAGACGAAGATCGTCAGCTTGTCCATCGGGCCGATGACATATTCCTCGCCCGGCCCCTGATTTTCGCTGACGAAGGAGGCGGGCGGCAGCTCGCGGCCCGATCCGGACATGCAGCCGGTCAGTGCGAGCGCGGAAACGCCGGCAAGGATGGTCTTGGTAAGCTGCGAATTGCGCATAGCTCTGGGCCCTCTTGCTTCGGGCCGGTGACGCCATGCGCGAATGTCGCGCAAACTCCGGCCCTTGATACCTGGCCGATATGCGCTCGGAAGGGTTAAGATCGCGTTGAGCTAGATGGTTACTTTTCCGTCGTTAACGACGATTTCGGCGGCGCCCGGATGGCCGAGAAAGTTAACCGGGCTGGCGGTTAACCCATAGGCGCCCGAGGCGAAGACGGCGACGAGGTCGCCGATTCCCGCTTTCGGCACGGCGATATTGTCGGCGAGCCGATCGAGCGGGGTGCAGAGCGGGCCGGCGATGGTCGCGGTTTCGGTGGCTTCGGCGCCCATGCGAGAGGCGATCGCGACCGGATAGTTGCGCTTCATCACCATGCCGAAATTGCCCGAGGCGGCGAGGTGATGATGCATGCCGCCATCGGCGATCAGGAAGAGCTCGCCCTGGCTTTCCTTGCGGTCGAGGATCCGCGCGACATAGACGCCGGCCTCGCCGATCAGCCAGCGGCCGAGCTCGAGCATGAAGCGGGTCGACGTCAGGACGTCATCGCGCGCGGCGAGCGCGGCATCGAGCGCCTCGCCGATCGGCGCGATGTCGAGCCGGCTGTCGGCGGCGGTATAGGGAATGCCGAAGCCGCCGCCGAGATTGACGGTTTCGGGGGGCCTGCCGATCTCCTTCGCGAGTTGGGCTGCGAGCGCGATGCTCGCCGCCTGGCTTTCGGCGATCGCCTGTGGGTCGAGCGATTGCGAGCCCGAATAAATGTGGAAACCGCGCCAGTCGGCGCCGGCATCGAGCAGGCTGCGGACCAGCGCCGGGACCCGCGCCTGATCGACGCCGAAGGGCTTGGCGCCGCCGCCCATCCGCATCCCCGAGCCCTTGAGCTCGAAGTCGGGATTGACGCGGACGGCGAGCCGCGGGGACTTGCCGAGGCGTTCGGCGATGGCGAGCGCGCGCTGCGCTTCGGTCTCCGATTCGAGGTTGAGCGTGACGCCATGGGCGATCGCCGCCTCGATCTCGGGCTCGCGCTTGCCGGGGCCGGCGAAGCTGACCTCGGCGCATTCGGCGCCGGCCGCGACGACCTTTTCGAGCTCGCCGCCGGAGGCGAGGTCAAGGCCGTCGGTCAGGCCGACAAAATGTTTGATAACAGCAGGGTGAGGATTGGCTTTGACAGCATAATGCAACTCGATCGCCTTGGGCATCGCCGCCCGGAATGCCTCGACCTGGGCGCTGGCGATGCCGAGATCATAGGCGTAGAATGGCGTCCGCCCTGCCTTTTCCGCCAGTTCGCCGACCGGAATGCCGCCGATCGCCAGCTCGCCTTGCTGGTCGGCGAAGAAGGGAGGGATCGGTCCAACCGGTTTCATGCGCCCCATTTCCGTTCTATTTCCGTGCGATCGAGCTTTCCATTGGGATTGCGTGGCAACTCCTGCTGCCAGACAATCTCCCGCGGCTGCATGAAGTTAGGCAGCTCGGCCTTGAGAAATCGTTTCAACCCATCGTCTTCTTCATCGCCCACCGCCCGCACGACGAGCATGATCGCCGCGCCGAGCCTTTCGTCGGGCACGCCGAACGCCACCGCCTCGGCGACCAGCCCGCTGGCCGTCTTGATCATCGAATCGTCGCGCCCGACGAAGCGCAGCAGCCCGTCGGCATCGCGCACGACCGTATCGCCCGACCAGACCGCCATGCCGCCATATTCGGACCAGGCCGGCGCCGGCCTGAAGCGCTGCGCCGTGCGCTCGGGATCCCGCCAATAGCCCTGTGCGACCAGCGGCCCGGCATGGACGAGCTCGCCGGACGTACCGTCGGCGGCCTCTTCCCCGTCGGGGCCGACCACCATGATTTCGGCGAAGGGAATCGCCCGGCCGATGCTTTCCGGCTTCTCGTCGACCATCGCCGGATCGAGCGTCGTCGAGCGGAAGGCTTCGGTGAGGCCGTACATCGAATGGAGCGCCGCATCGGGGAATATCGCGCGCAGCTTGCGCACCAGCGGCACCGGCAGCTTGCCGCCCGAATTGGTCAGCACGCGCAATTTTCCGGCGATCTCTGGGGGCCAGTCGATCTCGGTCAGCTGCACCCAGAGCGGCGGCACGCCGGCCAGCACTGTGACGTCATGACGCCCGACGGCCTTCACCACGTCGCGCGCCATCAGATAATCGAAGGGGATCGCCGCGGCCCCCGCCCGCCAGCTCGAAAGCAACTGATTCTGGCCGTAATCGAAGCTGAGCGGCAGCAGGCAGAGCGTCCGGTCGCCCGGTTCGAGCGCAAGATAATGCGCAACGCTGACTGCGCCGAGCCAGAGATTGGCATGGCTCAGCATCACTCCCTTCGGCCGCCCGGTCGATCCGGACGTATAGAGGATTGCCGCCAGATCGCCGGGATCGGCTGCCGATGGCGCCATGACGTCACCTTCGAGCACCGGCCGGTCTTCGGGGAAAACCAGGCAATCACCGGGCAGGTCGTCCTCCTCGAGGCTGCCGAGCCGCGCCTTGCCGCCGATCAGCATCCGCGCGCCGCTGTCCTTGAGTATATGCGCCGCCTGGGCGCGTTTGAGCAGCGGATTGATCGGCACATGGACGAGCCCGGCCCGCGCCGTGGCGAGCGGCAGGATGCAGGCCAGCATCGTCTTGTTGAGCCAGCTCGCGACCCGATCGCCCCTGGCGAGCCCCTGCCCCGCCAGCCAGCGCGCCAATGCACCGACCGCCGCCTCGAGCCCCGCATAATCGAGCGTCGCCTGCTTGCCGATCAGCGCCGGATCGCCGGGCCGCCCGCAAAGCGGCAGATGATCCACAGGCTTGGGCTCGGGATTTAAGCTTTCTCTCATCGCTTTCCGCTATCGACCCGGAATGAGGCTCCGCGCCGGGATAGCGAGATGACTGTCGAGGTAAAGCTTTTCCAATCGCTCGAGGATGTCGGCCGCGAGGCCGGCGACCAGCTCGCGCGCGCCAACCAGCCCTCGATCTATGACCGGCTGAACTGGTTCGAAATGACCGCCCAGCATTGCGGGCGCGCCGGCAGGCCGCTGATCGCCCACGCTGGCGACGGCGAGAATGTCGCCTGGCTGTTCCTGTGCCGCCAGGACGGCAAGGCCGCCGAAGCGCTGGCCAGCTGGTACACGCTCGAATTCAACCTGGTGGGCAGCCGCGATTCCTCCGAACTGATCGAGACGATGGCGAACAGCCTGCACGACTTGCGGCACATTCAGATCGCGCGCGTCGCCAATCCCGAGCCGATCGTCGCCGGCTTCCGCGCCGCCGGCTGGAAGGCCTTCACCGCGCCATGCACGGTCAACTGGTATATCGACCCGCCAGCCAGTTTCGAGCAATTCTGGAAAGAGCGCCCGGGCAAGCTGCGCAGCACCGCCAAGCGCAAGGGCAAGAAGGCGGGGCTCGATATCGCGATCCACCGCGCCTTCGACGAACAGGCCTGGGCCGATTATCGCGCGGTCTATGAGCAGAGCTGGAAGCCCGAGGAAGGCTCCTGGCCGTTCCTGCGCGCCTTCGCCGAGAGCGAGGGCGCGGCGGGGACGCTCCGGCTCGGCATCGCCTATCGGGAAGGGGCGCCGATCGCCGCGCAGCTCTGGCATGTCGAGAATGGCCGGGCGACGATCCACAAGCTCGCCTATGCCGAGAGCGCCAAACAGCTCTCGCCGGGGACGATCCTCAGCGAGGCGATGTTCCGTCACGTGATCGAGCAGGACCGGCCCCGGCGGATCGATTACGGCACCGGCGATGAAAGCTACAAGGCCGACTGGATGGAGCATGTCCGGCCGCTATATGCGATCGATCTCTATAATCCGCGACGGATCGGGGCCTGGCCGGCGCTGGCCCGCAAATATCTCTCCGGCCTTGTCCGGCACCGGCCGACCGACTAGGCGGGCGCGAAATCGCTTCTGCAGGGGATCGTCATGGCGTCAACAGGCGCGCAACAGGTGGATCAGACATTGCGGGCCGTACTCGTCGACGTGCTCGGCCTCGATGCCGCCCAGGTGGCGGAATACGACGAGACCACCGAGCTGTTCGGCGCGATCCCCGAGCTCGATTCGATGGCCGTGGCCGGGCTATTGACCGAGATCGAAGAACGCCTCGGCATCTGGATCGAGGATGACGAATTCGAGGCCGAAATGCTCGAAACTTTCGGCAATCTGCTGCTGTTCCTGCGGGAAAAGG
>JAIVHR010000179.1:17127-18123 GCA_020200935.1 Sphingomonadales bacterium | reverse complement strand
TCGGTCATTGCGCAGCGCCATCGAAGCCCTCTCCCAAGGGGAGAGGGTTTGGGTGAGGGGTTCCGACCGAGCGGATGGAGAGAATCGTGTTGCGGACAGACTCCAGAACGCCCTCCAGATTACCCATCACGTCGCTGTTCCAGAAACGCAGGACCGTGAATCCATCGCTTTCGATTATTTCGGTGCGTTCGAGATCGCGAGAATTGTCGGCGTGCTGTGATCCGTCGAGCTCGATAACGAGCTTCAGCGCCAGGCAGGCGAAGTCCGCGACGCGGCCTCCGATCGGGACTTGGCGGCGGAATTTGGCGTTCTCCATCTGTCGGTTGCGGAGGCGCGCCCAGAGATTGCGCTCGGCGTCGGTCTGGTCTCGGCGCAGTCTTCTTGCCGTCGATGTCAGTCGTTTGTGCTTCATCGTCGGAACCCCTCACCAGCTGCGACTAAGGCCCGATCTTCGATCGGACCAAGTCTCGCGATCCTCTCCCCCTGGGAGAGGAATTTATTGCACCGCCTCTTCCTGCTTGGCGAAGATCTCGGTGCAACCCATGCGGGCGAGGCGGAGCAGGCGGAGGAGGGCTTCCTCGTCATAGGGCTCGCCCTCGGCGGTCGCCTGGGCCTCGGCGATGTTGCCGTCTTCGAGCAGCACGAAATTGGCGTCGGCGCCGGCGTTGGAATCCTCGGCATAATCGAGATCGAGCACCGGCCGGCCGTCGAAGATGCCGCAGGAGATTGCGGCGACCTTCTGGAGGATCGGGTCCTCTTCGAGCTTGCCGGCTTCGCGCAGCGTGTTCACCGCGATGCGGAGCGCCACCCAGGCGCCTGAGATCGAGGCCGTGCGCGTCCCGCCATCGGCCTGGATGACGTCGCAATCGAGCGTGATCTGGCGTTCACCGAGCTTTTTGAGATCGACGACGGCGCGCAAGGAACGGCCGATAAGCCGCTGAATCTCCTGGGTTCTTCCCGACTGCTTGCCGCGCGCCGCTTCGCGATTGCCGCGGG